>JBEIQK010000270.1:0-7747 GCA_040376505.1 Alphaproteobacteria bacterium
AATCACGGTCATCGAGCCGCAGACGCTGAGAGATTCCAACAGGCTCTGTCAGATGGTCGCCCGGGACTTTGAGCAGATTCAAGCCAGTGTTGGTGACCTGCTCGTCGATCGGCCCCGCAGGAATATTCTTCGGCGTGGCCCTGGCCCGCGCCGCCGGGCTCTGCCTGGAGCACACCGGCGACTCCAGCGGCGCCTCGGCCCTGTACCAGGAAGTGCTCGACCGCGACCCGCAACACCCCGACGCCCTGCGGTACCAGGCCGAGTATCTCTACTCGGTGCGCGATCTCGCAGGCGCGGTCAAGGTCTTCGAGCGGATGGAGGAGGGCGAGCGCGCCCGCGACCTCGACGACTTCGACGTGCGCATCGATGTGGGCCTCTACTACTACCGCTTCGCCGCTGCGCTGGTCGAGCTCGGCCGCGCGCCCGAGGCGATCAGCCGCTTCGAGAAGGGCCTGGAGCTGAGCCCCAACCACCTGCCCTCCTTGGAGGCGGTGGGCCCGCTCTACATGGCGGCGCGGATGTGGGATCGGGCCGGGGCCATCTTCCGGCAGATCCTGCAGCTCACCGGCGGCCAGGGCGACAACGAGCGGATGGCGCGCACCTATGCCAGCCTCGGCGAGGTTGAGCTGGAGCTCGGTCAGGTCGACAAGGCCAAGACCCGCTTCAACAAGGCGCTCACCTTCGTCACCAACGATGTGCGGGCGCTGCAGGGCGTGGCGGGGGTCTTCATGGCCCAGGGCGACTGGAGCAACCTGCTCAACGCCTACAACAACATCATCTACCACGCCCAGGAGCCCGCCCAGGTGGTCCAGGCCTACCTGACCAAGGGCTATGTGCTCGACGCCAAGATGGGCCTGCCCGACAAGGCGGCCCAGCACTACGAGAAGAGCCTCAACTTCGACCCGGCCCAGCCCCACACCCTGCTGCGCCTCGCCGAGCTGCACCTGCGGCGCCAGGGCTGGTCCGAGGCCAGCGTCTTTGCCGACCGCGGGCTCGGCCTGGGCACGGCGAAGCCGGCCACCCTCGCCGGGCTACACCTCGTCAAGGTCGTGGCCCTGCGCTTCGCCGGCGACGAGGCAGGCTCCTTGCGCGCCTTTAAGGCCGCCGCCTCCATCGACGCCATGCTCCTCGATCAGCTTGGCGCCGAGCTGCCCCAGCCGGGCCGGGTGCAGGCCCTCTTGAAGGAGCGCCTGCAGGCGGCGGTGTAGTGCCGGTCTACCTCGACCACAACGCCACCTCGCCCCTGTTGCCGCCGGTGCGGGCGGCGATGGTCGACGCCCTCGACCTCGCCAACCCCTCCTCGCCCCACGGGCCGGGGAGGGCGGCGGCGATGGCGGTGGACCACGCCCGGCGCGTGGTGGCCGCCTGGTGCGGCGCCGATCCGCGGCAGATCGTCTTCACCAGCGGCGCCACCGAGGCCAACGCGATGGTGCTGCGCGGCCTGCCGACGCCGGCGCGTCCCCGGGTGCTGGCCTCGGCGGTGGAGCACCCCAGCGTGGGGGCCTGGGCCACCGATCTCCTGCCGGTCGATCGCGAAGGGCGGGTCGATCTCGCCGCCCTCGACGTCTTCCTCGGGGAACATGGCCCGGAGATCGCGGTGGTGAGCGTGATGGCGGCCAACAACGAGAGCGGCGTGCTGCAGCCGATCGAGGCCGTGGCGGCGCGCTGCACCGCGGCGAGGATCCCCTTTCACTGCGACGCCACGCAGCTCTTCGGGCGGCTGCCCGCGCCGCAGGTCGGCGACTTCCTCACCTTCGGC
This sequence comes from Alphaproteobacteria bacterium, assembly GCA_040376505.1. Taxonomy (GTDB): domain Bacteria; phylum Myxococcota_A; class UBA796; order UBA796; family UBA2385; genus JBEIQK01. Next base: position 1,760 of record JBEIQK010000270.1, read on the forward strand.
CCGCACAAGGGTGGCGGCCCCAAGGGCGTGGGCGCCTTGCGCTGTCGGTCCCCGCTGCCGGCCCTGCTTCAAGGGGGCCCCCAGGAGCGCGGTCGACGGGCCGGCACCGAGAATGTCGCAGCCATCGTCGGTTTCGGCGAGGCGGCCCGGCAGGCCGGCACGATGGAGCCTTCGTCGCGCCTCGCCCTGGAGGCGGCCGTGCGGCGCTGGGGCGGGCGGGTCCTGGGGGAGGGCGCGCCCCGCCTGCCCAACACGGTGCTGGCGCTCTTTCCGCACCCCGGCGATCTGATCGTGATGGCGCTTGATCTCGAAGGGGTGGCCGTGTCGACAGGCTCGGCCTGCGCCTCGGGGGCGGCCGGCCACAGCCATGTGCTGCGCGCCATGGGGGAGGATGGGATAGCGGTGCGCTTCTCAACCGGGCCGATGACGGCGGTAGGGCCGGCCCTCGCCGCCCTCGACCGCGTGATGGAGCGGCTGGAGGGCTGATGCGGGTCGTGGCCGCGATGAGCGGGGGCGTGGACTCTTCGGTGGTGGCGGGGCTGCTCCTGGAGGCAGGCCACGAGGTGATCGGCGTGCACATGAAGCTGCACGACGAGCCGCCGGCCGGCGCGGTCGCCGACGGCAAGCGCTGCTGCGGCCTCGACGACGCCTGGGACGCCCGGCGGGTGGCCGATCGGTTGGGGATCCCCTTCTACGTGATGGACCTGCGCAAGGCCTTCGAAGAGGCCGTGATGGCCCCCTTCACCGCCGAGTGGGTGCGCGGCGCCACCCCCAATCCCTGTGTGCTCTGCAACGGCGTGCTCAAGTTCAAGGTGCTGCTGCACCGCGCCCGCGCGCTCGGCGCCAGCCACCTCGCCACCGGCCACTACGCCCGCATCTCCGAAGGCGGCGGGCTGCGCATGGCCGCCGACCGCAACAAGGATCAGAGCTACTTCCTCTTTCCGGTCACCCCGGTGGCGCTGGCCAGCACGATCTTTCCGCTGGGGGGCCTCACCAAGCCCGAGGTGCGGGCCGAGGCCGAGCGCATGGGCCTCGTCACGGCCCAGAAGCCCGAGAGCCAGGAGATCTGCTTCATCCCCGACGACGACCACGCCGGCTTTGTGTCGCGCCAACGCCCCGATCTCGACGGCGCTGGCGACATTGTCGACGAGGCTGGCGCCGTGCTGGGCCACCACGACGGCTACTACCGCTTCACCGTGGGCCAGCGCCGGGGGCTCGGCATCGCCGTCGGCAGCCCCCTCTACGTGCTGCGCATCGATCCAGACCGGCGCCTCGTCGTCGTCGGGCCCGAAGAGCGCCTCGCCCACAGCGCGCTGGTCGCCCGCGACTTCAACTGGTTCCGCCGCCCCGAGCCCGGTGAGGCCGTGATGGCCCGCATCCGGCACCGCGGGGCGCTGATCCCCGTGGAGCGCTGGTCGGAGGCCGACGGGCAGGTCGGCGTCGCGCTGCGCGTGCCCGCGCGGGCGGCCACCCGGGGCCAGGCCGTGGTGCTCTACAGCGGTGAAGACGTCCTGGGCGGCGGGTGGATCCGCGACGTCCGCGACGCGCAGGGGGCCTAGGTGGCCGGCTTCCTCGACCCCCTGGTGACGACCGCGCTCACCCACAGCTCCTGGGCCAACCTCAAGGGCGGCGCCGACAACGAGCGGCTCGAGTTTCTCGGCGATGCCGTCTTGCAGATCGTCGTCTCCGAGCTGCTCTTCACCCGCTTTCCCGCCGAGCCCGAGGGCGAGCTGTCGCGGATGCGCCGCGAGCTGGTCAAGAACGAGCACCTGGCCCCCATCGCCCGCGCCATCGGCCTGGGGGCGGCCCTGCTCCTGGCCCCCGACCTGGAGCGCGAAGGCGGCCGCGAGCTCGACCACATCCTGGCCGGCACCCTGGAGGCGGTCTTTGGCGCGATCTACCTGATCGACGGCGCCGCCGAGGCCCAGGCCGTGATCACGGGCTTGATGGAGCCCAGCATCGAGCGGGTGCGCCACCACCGCGATCCCCGCGTGGTCCTCCAGGAGTGGTGCCTCGCCCGCCTCGGCGCGCCGCCGCAGTACGTCGAAGAGGCCCAGCGCGGGCCCGCCCACCGGCTTGAATTCCGCATGTCGGTCGCCATCGCCGGCGAGCGCGTGGGCGAAGGGGAGGGCAACAGCAAAGACAAGGCCCGCCACGCCGCGGCGATTCAGGCCCTCGCCACGCTGGAGGCCGACGGTCGCCTGCACGCGCCGCTGCCCGCCCCGGCGGCCCCGGCCCCGCGCCCCCGCAAGGAGCCCGAGCGGGGCCCGGTGGCCACCCTCGACATGTGGGTGCAGCGCCTCGCGATCGGGCCCTTGCGCTACGAAGATCTCGGCATGGTGGGCCCACCCGACCAGCCCACCCACCGACTCGCTGCAGTGGCAGCGGGGAGCGTGCTGGGCCAGGGAGAGGGCCCCAACAAAGCGCGCGCTCGCGAGGCCGCCGCGGAGTCGGCCGTAGCCGCCCTGATGGAGAGCGGTCGGCCTGCGGCCTGGGAGAAGCAGCGCGCGAAGAAGAAGTAGGGGCGGTGGGACTTGAACCCACACGAGCGTAGCTCACTCGATTTTGAGTCGAGCGCGTATACCGTTCCGCCACGCCCCCAGATCGCCGTCGTCTTACCGTGTAGGGCGAGCCCCGCCAAGGGAGCCTGTCAAAATTTGAGCGGGCCCTCGCCCCTCGCAGGCCGCCGCGGTGTACCCTCCGGTCAGGAGGTCCGCCATGGACGCTCGCCGGTTGTGCTCGATCCTCACGCTTTTGGTCGCCTGTGGGAGCGGCAAGTCCGCCCTCGATGAGCCCGAAGGGGCCGCGCGTCGCGACGCCCGCTTGATCACCGATGTGTACACCTGGAACTGCGTCGACGGCACCACCGGCGACGAGTACCAGGGCGTCTTCGCCCAGAACATCAGCTTGGAGTACGCGCCGAACGGTCTCCAGGCCCTCGACCTGCCGAGCCCCGGCGGCTGCTCGTCCAACCTCGACATGTTCCCCGTCGACGCCGGCGGCGACGGCCGCGAGATCCCCGATCTCAGCGGCCGGCCGCGCTGGACCAACGGCGTCTCCTCGGGCGAGCTCTCCGAAGAGAACGACGGCTTCTACGCAGACGACGTCTTCAACAACGTGCACCAGTGCCAGGACGTCGCGCTCTCCCTGGGGTCCGGCACCACCCTGTCCGACGCCGGCGTACTCACCGACCTCGTCGCCCCTTCGTCCACCGCCATCCCCAATGTCACCTTTGACGGGCTCACCACCGACGAGAGCACCGGCGCCCAGACCATCGAGTGGGGCGACGAGATCGTGGCCGCCTGGGATGAGCACGATTGGGACGAGGTCTGGGTACAGATTCGCCGCGAGCGCGAAGGTGAAGCCTGGGAGTCGGTGACCTGCAACGCCACCGGCGAAGACAGCTTCTCCTTGAACGACGAGATCTGGGGCCTCCTCGACGAGAGCCTCAACGTCGAACAAAACAACCTCTACGTCGCCTTCCAGCGCAGCGCCGAGCAGGAGCTCGACAGCGGCGACGTGGGCCTGGGCTTGACCCGGGCGATGGCCGTCGCGGTCGTGCAGGATTGACGCCGAGGGTGCTATACTGTGCGTGCGAAGGTTGACCCTCAAATGTCCACGATGAAGGTGTTGGTGGTGGATCCCAACCCGGCGACAAAGCGCCGGATTGAGGAGGCGTTGGCGGGCACCGCCGTGGACATCCTGGTCGCCCGAGACCCGGTGGAGGCCGAGGCGCGCGCCATGGGCATCGACCTGGGGCTGGTCCTGGCCTCGGCTTCGCTGCCCAAGGGCAATGGCTACGACCTCGCCCGGGCCCTGCGCGATCGGCACCCCGCCGCGGCCGTGGTGCTGATGACGGGCGGCTTCGAGGTCTACAACCGCGCCCGCGCCGAAGAAGCCGGCGTGGTGGGTCATGTCGCCAAGCCGGTCTCGGTGGCCGGCCTGCGCAGCGCCCTCGAGCAGTGGGTGGGGCCCCTCCCCGTGGCCACCCCCGCCGCCGCCGAGCCGGGGGCGGAGTCCGAGGCGCAGCTCCCCCCGGTGGAGATGCCCGACGAGGCGATGACCCCCTTGGACGAGCCGGCGCCGGCGCCGGTGATGTCGGCCCAGCCGCCCCCGCGCTCCTTCCACCGGCGGGCCCCGGCGCCGCCGCCCACCGAAGAGCGCTTCGCGACAATCATCCCGCGCGACTACAAGTCGCATCCGCTCGTGTCGGTCGACCCCGATGTTGTGGGTCCCGCCCTTGAGCGCGCCGTCCTGGAGGTGCTCCCGGAGGTGGTGGAGGCGGTCATCCGCAATGCGGTGGCCTCCTCGCCGGCCTTCCGGGATCTCGTCGCCGTGGCGGTGGAGGAGGCGGTGCGGGAGATGTTGCCCGCCATCGCCGCCAAGGCGGTGCGCGAGCGCATCGCCGAGATCGAGCGCTCCACCGCCTGATCCGTAGGCCGGTGCTCCCTTGCGGAGCAAAGCCCATCTACGCCAGGCCCTGCCGTTGGGCCCTGGCCACCCTCGCCGCCGCTGGCTACCCGGCCTCGCCCGGGCGCGCCGCGCGTCCACCCCTTTTTATCGAGACCTCCCCATGGCCCTCATCGACACCCTGCCCAAGACCTACGACGCCCACGACGCCGCCGACAAGTACTACGCCGAATGGGAGGGGGCCGGCTACTTCCGGCCCGACCCCGCGGCCGACGGCCCCGCCTACTCCATCGTGATCCCGCCGCCGAACGTCACCGGCTCGCTGCACATGGGTCACGCGCTCAACAACACGCTCCAAGACGTGCTGATCCGCTACAAGCGCATGGATGGCTTCAACACCCTGTGGGTGCCCGGCACCGACCACGCCGGCATCGCCACCCAGTGGGTGGTGGAGCGCAACCTGCGCAAGCAGGGCATCGAGCGCCGCGACATGGGCCGCGAGGCCTTCTTGGAGCAGGTGTGGAAGTGGAAAGAGGAGAGCGGCGGCACCATCACCTACCAGCTCCGCCGCCTCGGCGTCTCCTGCGACTGGAGCCGCGAGCGCTTCACGATGGACGAAGGCCTCTCCCGCGCCGTGCGCGAGGTCTTCGTGCGCTACTACGAGCAGGGGCTGATCTACCGGGCCGAGCGCCTGATCAACTGGGATCCCACCGGCCTCACCGCGCTGTCCGATCTGGAGGTGGAGACCGAAGAAGATCACCAGACCGAGATCTGGCGCTTCGCCTACAAGCTCGAGACCCCCGCCACCGCCGCCGACGGCAGCCTCACCGAAGAGGTGGTGGTGGCCACCACCCGCCCCGAGACGATGCTCGGCGACACCGCGGTGGCCGTGCACCCCGAGGACCCGCGCTACAAGCACCTCATCGGCGCCTTTGTGGTGCACCCCTTCCTCGACCGCAAGATCCCCATCGTGGGCGACGCCATCCTGGTCGATCCGGCCTTTGGCACCGGTGCCGTGAAGGTGACGCCGGCCCATGACTTCAACGACTTCGAGGTGGGCCGCCGCCACAACCTGCCGATGATCACCATCTTCACCCTCGATGGCAAGGTGAACGATCAGGGCGGCCCCTTCGCCGGGCTCGACCGCTTCGACGCCCGCAAGGCCGTGAAGGAGCAGATCGGCGCGCTGGGCCTCGATCGCGGCAGCAGCCCGCACACCATGGCCCTGCCGCGCTCCCAGCGCTCCGGCGCCGTGGTGGAGCCGATGCTCTCGACCCAGTGGTTCGTGAAGATGGCGCCGCTCACCGCCCCGGCCCTGGCCGCCGTGGAGAACGGCTTCACCCGCTTCGTGCCCCGCCAGTGGGAAAACACCTACTACGCCTGGATGCGCAACATCAAGGACTGGTGCATCAGCCGCCAGCTCTGGTGGGGCCACCGCATCCCGGCCTGGTACTGTGGCGCCTGCGGCCACACCACCGTCGCCCGCGAAGACGCCACCGCCTGCGGCGCCTGCGGTAGCGAGCAGCTCACCCAGGACGAAGACGTGCTGGACACCTGGTTCAGCTCGGCCCTGTGGCC
>JBEIQK010000677.1:0-3670 GCA_040376505.1 Alphaproteobacteria bacterium
GGCAGGCGCGAGAAGGGGCGGCCGCCGTGGGCGAGGCCGGACTGCTCGAAGAGCAGGGTCAGCGCCAGCATCCCGCCGCCCATGTGGGGCGGCATCGCCAGCAGGCGCTTGACCATCAGGGCCCGGGCGGCGGCGAGGGCGGCGGCGTCGACCTCATCGGGGCCGCCGATCTCCGCTGTCACCACTGCGTTTACGATCGCTCCCACCGTTGGCGCGAGGCGCTGCGCCAGCCCGGCGTGCAGCCGGGCCGCGGGGGCCGACAGGGTCAGGTTCAACCAGGATGCCGCGTTCATCCGCCGCCGCTAACCCGGCCGGCGCCGCCTCCACGCCGGCCCACGCGCAGATCGGGCAGGCCGCCGGCGCATGTCCGCGGGCCGGGCAGTGTTCACGCCCAAAGAAGATGATCTGCAGGTGAAGGTCGTTCCAGCGATCGGCCGGAAAGAGGGCCTTGAGATCGGCCTCGGTGCGCTCCACCGTGCGGCCCTCCGAGAGGCCCCAACGGGCGGCGAGGCGGAAGATGTGGGTGTCGACCGGGAAGGCCGGCACGCCAAAGGCCTGGCTCATCACCACGCTGGCGGTCTTGTGGCCCACGCCGGGCAGGGCTTCGAGGGCGGCGAAGTCGGCGGGGACGACGCCGCCATGCCGCTCCACGAGGAGGCGCGACAGGGCGACGAGGTTCTTGGCCTTGGTGGGGGCGAGGCCGATCTGGCGGATCAGGCCCTGCACCTCGCTCACCTCCATCGCCGCCATCGCCTCGGGGGTCGAAGCCCGGGCGAAGAGGGCGGGGGTGACCTCATTCACCTTCTTGTCGGTGGTCTGGGCCGAGAGGGCCACGGCGACCAGCAGGGTGAAGGGGCTGCTGTGATCCAGCGGCACCGGCGGGCTCGGGTAGAGCGCGGCGAGCTGGTCGGCAATGCGCGCCGCCTTGGTAACGATCGTCATCAATTGAGCGCGTAGGGCTCGGCCAGGGTGAAGGGGGCCACCACGGCGTCGAAGCGGGTGCCGTCTTCTCGCACCATCTGGAAGGTGCCGTGCATGGTGCCCATCGCCGTGTCCAGCGGGCAGCCCGAGCTGTAGGAGAAGGTCTCGCCCTTCTTCAAGACCGGCTGCTGGCCCACCACGCCGGGGCCCTTGACGTGCTCTTCGACCCCGTGGGCGTTGGTGATGATCCAGTGCCGCGAGAGCAATTGCACGGTGCGGGCGCCGAGGTTGGCGAGGGTGACCGTGTAGGCGTGAACCCAAAGCCCCTGCTCGGGGCTGCTCTGCTCGGGGAGGTATTCGGACTCGACGGAGACGCGCAGCCCCTCGGTGGTGGCCTGACTCGGCATGCTTCCTCTGTTGGGCGGCCCAGGTGGGCGCCGACGGCTCGCACCCTACCCGACCTGACCCGCACGCGCGACTGGGGTATGGGCCTCGGCATGTACATCCTGAGCACCCGCGGCGGCTTTGTTGAGACTGTTCACCCGGTCGTGGCGGTGGCCTACCGCCTGGGCGACGAGGGGCTCCAGCGGCTCTTTGTCGACGGCGAAGACTTCGCCAGCCCCTGGCGAAGCGCCGGCAAGCCCTTCCAGCTCCACCAGAGCCTGCGGGCCTTGGCCGAGGCCGGCGGCGATCCCCTCGCCTACTCCGACGAAGACCTCGCCCTCGGCGCCTCCAGCCACTCCGGCGAGCCCCACCACACCGCCCAGGTGGCCGATCTGCTCGGCCGGGTGGGCCTCACCGACGCGGCGCTGTTGTGCGGCGCCGAGCCGCCCTACCATGGGCCCACCCACGAGGCCCTCCTGCGCCAGGGGGCGGCGCCCAGCGCCCTGCACAACGACTGCTCGGGCAAGCACGCCTTCATGCTGGCGGCCTGCGTCTCCCAGGGCTGGGACCTTGACTACCTGCCCGCCGCGCACCCGCTCCAGCGGCGCATTATCGCCGAGATCGAGCGCGTGAGCGGGGTGAAGGTGGGCCTCGGCACCGATGGCTGCGGCCTGCCCACCCCGGTGCTGCCGGTAAGCGCGATGGCCCGAGCCTGGGCCCACCTCGCCGCCTGTGTGGCCGACCCGGCCCGCGATCCGCTGCTGGCGCGCATCGGCGCCGCCATGGCGGCACACCCGAGCCTCACCAGCGGCGAGGGGCGCATCGACCTCGCCCTCGCCGAGCGGGCGACGGAGCCCTACATCGGGAAGATCGGCGCGCTCGGCGTCTTCAACATCGCCCTGCCCCAGCGGCGCATCGGCCTCGCGCTCAAGGTGCTCACCGGCGACGACGCGGCGGTGGCGGTGGCGGCCCCCGCCCTGATGGAGCTGGTGGCCCCTGGCGCCCTGCGACCCGCCGAGGACTGGCCCTGGGCCGACGTTCACAACGTGGTTGGCGCGAAAGTTGGGCGCAGGCTGGTCACCAGCCGGCCCCGTGTCTACCTCCCCTCGCATCCACACCTCTCACCCCTTGGCGGTCCATGAACCCTCTCTCTCCTCTGCGCAGCGCAGCCGGCGGCGCAGGCGGCACCCCTCCCAAGGGTACGCCGCCGCCCAGCACCACCACCGACAAGGAGACCGGCGCCAGCGTGCTGGAGCGCACCCGGGTGCCCACGAAGTACCGAGTTCTCCTGCACAATGACGATTACACGCCCATGGAGTTTGTGGTGCATGTGCTGGAGTCGGTCTTTCACCGCACCGGCGCAGAGTCCACGCGCATCATGTTGACCGTTCACAACAACGGAACCGGGGTGGCCGGGGTCTACTCGCGGGAGATCGCCGAGACCAAGGCCGCCACCACCATCCGCCTCGCGCGCGAGCGCGGGTACCCCCTGATGGCCACAACCGAGCCCGAATAGCCCCCCTCTTTCTCCGGATTCCCCATGAAGATCGCAGACAACCTGCGCGTGGCCCTCTCCCGCGCCATGGAAGACGCCGGAAAGCGCCGGCACGAGTACCTCACCCTCGAGCACGTCCTGCTGGCCCTCCTCCACGATCCCGAGACCGCCGACGTGATCGAGGCGGTGGGTGGCAAGCTCTCCGGGCTTGAGAAGGAGCTCAACCGCTACCTCGACGAAGAGGTGGAGACGGTCGACGGTGACGCCGACGTGGAGCCCCAGCAGACCATCGGCTTCAACCGGGTCTTCTCGCGGGCGGCCTTCCATGTGCAGTCGGCCGGAAAAGACGTGCTCGACGGCCCCAATGTCCTCGTCGAGCTGATGCGCGAAGAAGAGAGCTTCGCCGTCTACCTGCTCGAAGCCCAGGGCATCAAGCGCCTCGACGTCACCACCTTTCTGTCGCACGGCGTGCGCAAAGACGGAAAGAAGACCGTTCCCGGCGGCGCAGGCCCGGCGCGGGCCGGCGGCGAAGAGGGCGCCAACCTCGCCAATGATCCGCTCACCGCCTACACCGTCGAGCTGGTGGCCAAGGCCGCCCGCGGTGAGGTCGATCCGCTGATCGGCCGCACCCGCGAGATCGAGCGCATCGTTCACATCCTGGCCCGCCGGCGCAAGAACAACCCGCTGCTGCTGGGCGATCCGGGCGTGGGCAAGACCGCGCTGGCCGAGGGCATCGCCAAGGCCATTCACGAGAAGAAGGTGCCCACCTTCCTCGAGAACGCCACGGTGTGGAGCCTGGACATGGGCGCCCTGCTCGCCGGCACCCGCTACCGCGGCGACTTCGAGGAGCGGCTCAAGGCCGTGCTGGCC
>JBEIQK010000389.1:0-6024 GCA_040376505.1 Alphaproteobacteria bacterium
GCGAAGACGACGACCTGCTGGCCTATGGCGAGCTGATCGCCCCCCAGCACCGCAGCCAGAAGGCCGGCCCCCAGGTGCTCTTTCGCGTCGCCGCCGAGCGCACCACCCTGCTGCTGCGCCTGCTCCGCGCCGTCGCCGCCTCGCTGCCGAGCGGCGGCCGGCCCCTGGTGCTCCACCTCGACGATGCGCACCACAGCACCGACGCCTTCGCACTCACCCAGGCCATCCTCGCCGAGTCGGCCACCCTGCCCCTGCTCATCCTGCTCTCCGGCAGCGAGCAGAGCAGCCTCGACGGAGAGGAGCGCGCCGCCGACCTCGCTGCCCTGCTGGCCCACCCCCGCGTCGAGCGCATCGACCTCGGCCCGCTGGCGCCTGCAGCCCACGAGCTGCTCGTCAGCCAGCTCCTTGGCATGGAGGGCGAGCTGGTCAGCCAGGTCTCCCGGCGCACCGCCGGCAACCCCGCCTTCGCCGTGGCGCTGATCGGCGACTGGGTCGACCGCGGCGTGCTGGAGGCCGGCCCCCACGGCTTTCGCCTGCGCGACGAGAGCAGCGTGCCCCTGCCCGCCGACGCCGCCGAGGCCTGGCGCCGCCGCTGCGAGCGCCTCTGCGACCAGCTCAGCAAGACCGAGGCCCTGGCCCTCGAGGTCGCCGCCGTGCTCGGCCACGAGGTCGACGAGGCCGAGTGGCTCGACGCCACCGCCCGCACCGGCGTGCCCGTCCAAAGCAGCCTCGTCGATCGCCTCCTCCGCGCCCGCGTGATCACCCTGCGCGAGGAGGGCGGCGGCTGGACCTTCACCCAGCCCATGCTGCGCGAGGCCTTGGAAGAGCAGGCCCAACGCGCCCGCCGCCTCTCCCGCATTCACCAGGCCGCCGCCAGCCTGCTCACCGCGCGCCCGCGCCGCGACGCCCAGACCGCCGAGCGCCTCGGCCGCCACCTCCTCCTCGCCGGCTGGCCCGGCCCCGCCATGGAAGAGCTCCTCCGCGCCGCCCAACTCCGCGCCGATCTCCGCGAGCACGGCGCCGCCCTGCGCATCCTCGACCTGCGCGAGCGCGCCCTACGCCGCCTGCGCCTGCCCACCGAAGACGAGGTCTGGGGCCAGGGCTGGGCCCTGCGCTGTCAGATCGCCCGCACCCGCCCCGACCCCGACCTCGCCTTGCAGATCGGCGAGCGCGCCCTGCAGAGCGCCACCCGCCACGGCTGGCCCCAGGTCGAGGCCCAGCTCCTCTGCGAGCTCGTCCCCATCCACCTCGCCCGCCGCGAGACCGCCAAGGCCGCCGCCGCGATCAGCCGCATCGACGAGCTCTCCCGCCTGCTCAGCGACGAGGTCCGGGCCGACCACTGCCTGCTCTTCGAGGGCCGCCTGCTCGTCGAGCTGGCCCAGTACGCGCGCGCCACCGAACTCATCCGCGGCGCCCGCTCCCGCTTCCTCTCCCGCGGGCGCCTCACCGAGGTGGCCCAGTGCCACGCCCTCCTCGCCCGCATCGCCCGCGCCGAGGGCCGCCTCGCCGACGCCCGCAGCCAGGCCAGCGAGGCCCTGCACCACAGCCGCCTCGCCGGCGACCGCCTCGGCATCGCCGAGGCCTTGCTCATCGAAGGCGAGCTCTTCCGCCTCCAGCACGACGTCGACGCCGCCCAGTCCGCCCTCGCCGAGTCCGCCCGCCGCTACGCCGACCTCGGCCAGCCCGAGCCCCTCGCCCTCGCCTACAACCTCGCCATGCTGCCCCTGCAGCGCGGCCAGTACGCGCACTCCGGGCCCCTGCTCGCCGAATTGCTGCGCGCCGCCCGCGCCGCCGCCGACCCCACCCTCTCCACGGCCCTGCACGCCGCCCTGCTGCTCACCGCCGCCGCCGAGGCCGACTGGGCCGCCTTTGACGAGCACTACCGCCAGACCGTGCTCCTCCTCGACGCCCACCCGCAGGCCCACCTCGACATCGCCCGCGCCGCCCGCATCGCCGGCGACATCGCCCGCAACGAGCCCGCCCGCGCCCGCAAGGCGCTGACCCTCGCCTGGCACCAGTGGCGCGGCCTCGGCCGCATCCCCGAGGCCGCGGCCGTTCAAGCCCGCCTCGCCACCTTGGGCCCCCTACGGGTGGTGGATGCCCCGCGGGAAACGCAATAGCCGTACCGCCTTGTCACTCCCGCGCGAGAAGAAGCGTCGATGTCCTCCTCTTGGCGTATGGCCTGTCCCAAGTGCAGCTCCCTCAACATCGACCTTGAGGAGGACCAGCGTGCCTTCCTCGGCGGAGGGCGGCATCAGGTCCAGCTTCATTGCTACACCTGCGGCAAGATCATCTACGGCGAGAAGCCCATCGCCGACGAAGCCGAGCGCCAGCGCGCCCTGTGGGAAAAGACCCAGGCCGAGCGCGAGGCCAAGGACGCCGAAGACGCGCGCAAGAAGGCAGAGGCCCCCCAGCGCCGCCCCTTGCCCGAAGACCCGCGTCGCCGCCTCGTCGACCCCCGCCGCCGCAACGTCGAGCCGGTGAAGCGCCGCGGCGTCGACGAAGAGCGTCTCGCGCGCGTCGGTGCCGGCCGCAAGGTCGAGCCCGCCGCCGCGCCGCCGCCCGCCCCGCCCGTGGTGGAGCCCGTCGCCGCGCCGGTCGTCGCCGTGCCCATCGCCGTGGAGCCCGTGGCCGAAGCCCCCGTCGAGGTCACCGAGGCCGCCGCCCCCATCGAGCCCGAGGCCCCCAGCAGCCCGCCCGCCGACGAGCCCGCCGAGGCCGCTGCCCCGGCGATCGTGCCGCCCCCTGGCATCTCGCTCGAGCGCGTCGCCGACGACGGCTCGCTCGAGGCCTTTGACGAAGAGACCAACCGCCGCGTGGCGCTCGGCCTCTGCGCCTGGTCGGACTGCGAGAAGCATGCCCGGCCCAACTCCAAGTACTGCTCGCGCAACTGCTCCAACAAGAACGCCCGCGCCCGCCACTCCCGCCGCCGCAAGACCGAGGGCGACGACGTGCCGGCAGAGGCCCCCGCCGAGTAGGCCGCGCGCCCCCAAGGCCGCTCGCGCATGACACAATCCCGCTCCCCGCCGCGGATGTGTCATGCGCCTGCTCCCCCTGCTCCTCGCCGCCTGCGCCCCCTACCCCGAGGGCTTGCTCCGCACCCCCGAGGGCAGCGGCCCCACCGTCGTCGTCGACTGGGATCATGAGCCCCTGCCGGTGCTCCCCTTCCCCAACGACCTCGCCACCCGCCCCGACCCCACCAGCCGCACCGGCCTGCGCCTCAACATCTCGACGGTGACCCACACCGCCCACGAGACCGAGGTGCGGCAGATGGTCGACCGCGAGCCCGGTTGGGGCATCTACTCGCCGATCACCGTCGCCTTCGACGAATTGCTCGACCTCGACGACATCGCCGCCCGGCACCTCGGCGACAGCCGCACCGACGCCAGCCAGTTCGACGACGACGCCATCTTCGTGGTCAACATCGACCCGGCCAGCCCCGACTACGGAAAGCCCGTCGCCCTCGACGTCGGCCACGGCCGCTTCCCCTACGATGTGCCCCGCCCCGACCGCTACTTCGCCAACGACGCCCGGGTCACCAGCCCCACCCTCGTCTTCGACACCGTCGACGAAGACATCAACCAAAACGGTGTGCTCGACTGGGGCGAAGACACCGACAACGACGGCGTGCTCGACAAGCCCAACGTCTGGCCCGAGGGCGGCGACCCCCGCGCCGATCTGTTGGAGTGGTACGAGCGCGAGACCAACACCCTGATGGTCCGCCCGATCAAGCCCCTGCGCGAAGGCACGCGCTACGCCGTCGTCCTCACCAGCCGCCTGCGCGGCGCCGGCAGCGGCGAGCCCGTTCGCAGCCCCTGGGACTTTGTTCACCACACCCGCCAAACCGAGGCCCTCGCCCCCCTGCCCGGCCTGCTCCCCAGCCTCGGCCTCAGCCTCAACGAGCTCGCCTTCGCCTGGGTCTTCACCACCGGCACCCCCAGCCAGGACCTCGTCGACCTCAGCCTCGGCCTGCGCAAGGGCGAGGGCCCCTTCCGCGCCCTGCGTGAACAGTACCCCCCGACGATGGCCGAGGCCGCCACCCTGCACGCCCTGCCCGACGGCAGCGACCCCGCCCTCCTCCCCGTCACCACCGTCCTCGACGAGCTGGTGAACCTCGGCGTCTTCGACCCCGAAGAAGGCGCCGTGCTGATCGAGAACTACGCCGCCTTTTCCGCCGGCATCGTCGGCGGCGCCTTCACCACCCCCTACCTCCTCTCCGACAAGGACGACGGCGGCGCCTGGGACGCCGACGAGTGGTGGCAGGTCGACCCCCACACCGGCCAGACCGGCGCTGCCCCTCACCGGGTTGTATTCACCTGCCTGCTGCCCAAAGAGCCCGCCACCGGCGAGGGCCCCGCGCCCACCGTCTTCTTTGGCCACGGCTATGGCAGCAGCCGCTTCGATCTGTTTGGCTTCGGCTGGGCGATGAACCGCCTCGGCTTCGCCGCCTGCGCCTTCGACTTCCCCGGCCACGGCTCCGACGTCGATCCCGAGCAGGACGCCCTCATCCGCGCCTACCTCGGCAGCAAGGGCCTGGAGGAGTTCTACGAGCACCTCCTCGACTCGCGCATGCGCGACCTCGACAACGATGGCTACCGCCAGTCCGGCGGCGACCAGTGGAGCGCCGACGTCTTCCACACCCGCGACATGGTGCGCCAGGCCGCCCTCGATCAGGTGCAGTTCTACCGCACCGTGGAGGCCTGCGGCGAGGGCACCATGACCCGCCCCGACGGCAGCACCAGCGCCTCCTGCGACTGGAATGACGACGGCCAGCCCGACATCGGCGGGCCGATGTACATCATGGGCGGCTCGCTCGGCGGCATCAACACCGCCGTCGCCGCCGGCATCCTGCCCGAGGTGCGCGCCTGGGCCCCCATCGTGCCCGGCGCCGGCATCGTCGACACCGCCCTGCGCACCGAGATCGGCGGCGCCGTCGAGGCCATGCACGGCCGCCTGCTCTCGCCCCTCTTCGTCGGCATCCCCGACGATGCCGGCGGGCTGCAGATCCAGCAGCTGATCGTCTCGGTCACCGAGCTCATCACCCTGCCGGTCGCCACCCTGCCCGACTTCCCGGCCGGCGGGCGGGTGCGCGTCGAGAACCTGCGCAGCGGCGTCATCCGCGAGGGGCTCATCCCCCAGGACGGCCGCTTTCGGGTGGGCATCGCCGCCGACGCCGCCGACGCCTACGAGCGCCGCGCCCTGGGCGGCATGCCCGACGAGGGCCCCGGCATCGGCGAGCGCTTTGTCCTCGACGACCCCACCCTCGCCGGCGACCCCATCGTGCTGCACATCGAGGCCGCCGACGGCTCCCCCCTGTACACCATCGACAGTTGGGAGGCCGAGGTCGAAGTCGAGGGCCTCAGCTACCCGGCCGGCAGCGCCCTGGTCGCCGGCGCCGAGGGCAATGGCTACATCCGCGGCACCCCCGACCTGCGCCGCGCCGCCATGTTCTTCGCCGGGCTCATCGAGGCCGGCGACCCCATCGCCTACGCCCCGCTCTATGTAGACAGACCCATCGAAGGCGGGCCGCCGATCAACATCCTCGTGATGCCCACCCACGGCGACATGCTGGTGCCGATCAACGCCGGCGTCGCCCTGGCCCGCGCCGCCGGCATCATCGACAGCGAGGCCGTTGACCCCGCGCTCGGCTCCACCCCCGATCAGTACATCCTCGACCGCTCCGTCGTGCACGGCCTCGAAGAATTCGGCCCCTACACCTGCACAGACGCCGCCACCAGCACCGAGGTCCCCTGCCTCTACGACCTCGACGACCTCGACAACGGCACCGACGGCCTCGACGCCCCCACCGACATCCCCCTGCGACTGACCCTGCAGACCCAAAGCGGCGTCTCTGGACTGCGCATGCCCTATGTCGAGCGCACCGGCACCCACGGCTTTGGCCTGCCCAACCCCACCCTGCCCTTCGACATCAACACCTTCGCCGTGATGCAAGCCGCCAGCTACTTCGCCTCGGATGGACAGACCCTCTCCGACGACCCCTGCCAGGAAGACGCCTCCTGCGCC
>JBEIQK010000526.1:0-4668 GCA_040376505.1 Alphaproteobacteria bacterium
CGCGGCCGACCATCGACGGGAAGGCCGACAGGGCGTTGGCCGGCGCGGGCTCCGGGGGGGCTGGCGGCGGCGCTGGGGGCTGGATGAGGGTGGGCTGCTCTTCGGCCCAGGGATTGGGCGCCTCTTCAGCCCAGGAGCCGGCCGGCGCGCCCTGCAAGGCGGCCTGGCGCTGCAGCTCTGCGGCGCTGGTGATGAGGGTCGACTCATCGCGGGGGGCCGCCGATGCGGAGGAGGCGGGCGGCGGCGAGCCGGGCTTCTTGATCGCCATGCGGTGTCCGCACTTGCGGCAGGTCGCCTTGTTGACGTCCTTCACGAGCTTCTGCTCGGGGATCTTGTAGGTGGCTCCGCAGCTCTCGCAGACGATTCTCATGGCTCGACCCTCTGGATCGACGCGCCGCGGGGTCGGGCAGGGCCCGGTCGTGGCGCCGTCGGTTGCGGCCTATTCTGGTTGGGCGACCCGCCGCCGTACTTTGGGGGCGGGGTGCTGTCAATTTAGCGAGCGAATCCGATCGGCCCTGGGCGGCCTTTTCGGGTGTATTTTGTGTCGTAACATGGCGTTACGATTCTATTTTTCTCAATTCGTCTTCGCTGGAATGCGATAGAGGATCAAGGTCGGTCCTTCGGCCAGGGGCGGCCCGAGGGCCTGGGAGAGGCGGCGGGCGGCCTCGGCGGGGAGGGGGCGCCAGCGCGGGTCGATCGCGAGGTGGGTGAAGTCGACGGGAACATCGACCTGCTCGGTCTCCCCGCGGAGGATCGCCTCGATCGCCCGCTGGCCGGTGCGGGCGGCCGAAGACGGTGCGATGCCCATCATGCCGCTGCCGACGGCGTGGCCATGCTGGGCCTGGAGGAGCCCGGTCTGATCGCGCCACTGATCGGGCCCTCCCCCGGCGGTGGTCTGCAAGGGCAGCTCGAGGATCACGCTGCCGGCCGGCAGGACGCCCAGCGCGCGGGCGTCGGGCGGTGGGGCGTGGTGCAGGGGCCACTGCAGGGGGGCCAGCAGGAGCGCATCGACGATCAGCGCGACGGCGAGCCCAATCCCGAGGCGAGGCCGTCCAAGAGGCAGGCGGGAGACGAGGGGCGCCAGGAGCAGGGTGGCCACCGCCCCGGCCCGGTACCAGCGGGTGAGCCTGCCCAGCGTGGGGGCCGCCACGATCAGCATCCCCGCGGGGGCCAGCAGGGGGCGCTCGCCCACCTGCAGGGCGCTGCCGGCCAGGAAGAGGTAGGGCCCCAACGCGAGGGCGGAGAAGCCCAGGGCGCCGGCGAGGTAGGGCCAGGCGCTTCGGTCGCGGCGCAGGGCCAGCAGGGCCGCCCCGAGGGCGACCACGCCCAGGTAGGCGGTGTGGGAGATCGGGGCCTCGGCCCCGGTGATCGGCCCGGGCACGAAGAGATCGAGGAGGTCGGCTCCGTAGCGCTCGCCGCCCCGGTAGATGCTGGGGTCCTCCACGAGGGCGGGCAGGCCGGCCCGGGCGGCGCTGCCGGGCAGGGCGCCGTCGCGGGCGGTGAAGATCGCCTGGGCGAGCGGCAGACAGAGCAGCGCGGTGCCCAGGAGGACCGCGGCCGTGCGGGCGGACTGCGGGGGTCGACGGAGATCCCAGACGAGGATGCACCCGCCGATGATCGCGGCCCAGACGCCATTGTAGGGGCCTCCATACGCGGCGGCCCCCCAGGCCAGGGCCGCGGCGAGCCCCCAGCGCCAGCCGCCCTGGCGGCGGTGTTCCAGCAGGGCGGCGAGGCCGAGGGCCACCCAGCCCACGGCGAAGCCCTCGGTCTGGCCGTCGGCGGCGTTGGCCAGCAGCGAAGGGCAGGTGGCGCCGACCAGGGCGCCGATGCGCGGGTCTCCGCCGGCCTGCCGGGCCAGCGCCGCGCCCCCGAGGCTGGCCAGGACGAGGCCGGCATAGAGCACGAGGTTGTAGCCCAGCACCACCCCGCCCAGCGCGGTGCCGAGCCCAAAGACGGGCAGGTGGGCGGGGTCCACCAGCACCACCCGGGCGCCCTCGGGGGCGGCCAGCAGGGTGGTCTCGATCACCAAGGGCTGGCCGGTCTCCCAGGCGGCCCACAGGCCCCAAAGGTGCGTGGCGCCCTCCTGATCGGGGGCCACCAGCAGGGCGCTTGTGGCCACCCACGGCCCAGGCCAGAGGCAGAGCAGGGGCAGCAGGAGGGCGATGGCGAGGGGACCAATCCAGGGGCGCATCGGCCCCTGTTAGCGCGGCGCGGGCCCACCTTCGGGGAGGAGGGGGCTGCGGGGCAGGTCGGGGAAGGCGGCCCGGGCGGCCTTCTGCAAGGCGACGCGCTCGGCCTCGCGGCTCTCGGCGTTGCGCGCCCGGGTGGCCTCGGCGGCCTGAAACCCGCTGCGCCCCCAGTTGATGACCATGCCGGCGCCGAGCGCCCCGGCGGCGCCCATCGCCATCGGCTGCTCGGCCTTCATGCCCCACCAGGCCAGAGCGCCGCTCGACAGCCCGAGGGCAGACACGGTGGCGAGGGTGCGCCCGCGGCGGGGATCGTCGGCGTAGGTCTGCCCGAGTCCAGGCACGAGGCTGAGGCCGGCGGCGAGGGCCGGGGAGCGCAGGGCTGCGGCGTGGGCGCCCAACAGGGCCTGGGCCTCCTGCTTGGGAGGGCCCGGGGGCAGGGTCTCGAAGGCGGTGGCGGCGCGATCGCGTTCGCCCCGCTCCAGCCAGAGCGTGCCCCGCATCAAGGTGGCGGTGAGGCGCAGGCTGTCGGTGGCGCTGTCCTGGGCGAGGCGGGCGAGCTGCTCGTCGCCGCGGTTGGGGGCGTCGGCGGCGAAAGCGGCGACCCCGGCGCGCAGGCGGGCGGCGTCTTGCCAGGCGCCGCCGACCTTTTCGTAGGTGACCACCGCGGCCTGGGGGAGCCCGGCGGCCTCCTGGGCGAGGCCGGCGCGGTACCAGATGGCGTCGAGATCGGCGCCTTCGCCGCGCGGTGCGAGGTGGGCGGCCACCCGGTACCAGCCGAGGGCGCCCTCGGGGTCGCCGCCGCGAAAGAGCACGTCGCCGAGCTCCAGGGCCTCGGCGGCGTCAAGGGCGACGGGCACGGCGGGCCCGGCCCAGGCGAGGGTGGAGAGGAGGAGGAGGTGCACGGGGGCTTCCGGGTGTATATGATGCCTGTAACGCCTTGTTTGCGGGGCTTACGTATGAGCGCGCGCAGAGCGGTGGGCTCGAATGACGCCCACCACGCCCCCTGCGCCGTCGAGCCGGCGGCCCCGCCGCGGCCCTGCGGGATAGGGCGCGCCGATGCGCGTTGTGTTGCTCCTCCTGCTGGCCTGCGCGAGCCCCCCGCCGGTTCCCCCGGCCGATCGGGGCCGGCTCCTCCGCCTGCTCGACGCCCCCTTCGCAGAGGGGCCGCTGGAGCCTCTCTTCGGGGAGGACCTGCCGCAACCGGGCTACCGCGTGCGACCGGTCAGCCTGTCGCTCCGGCCCGGCTTTCGCATCGCGGGCGCCCTCTTTGTGCCCGAGGATCCCACCCCGGCCGGCGTGATCGTGCCCCATGGGCACTTTGATCAAGGCAAGAGCGCCCCCGAGTCGCAGGAGATCGCCCACCGCCTCGCGCGCCGGGGTGCCCGGGTGCTTCTCATCGACAGCCCCGGGGTGGAGGAGTGGACGGTGCCCGGCCGCCTGCTGCACTTCGCCGAGGGCCTGCATCACCGCGCCTTCCTCGCCGCGGGCGGCAGTAGCGCCCTCGCCTTGCAGGTGGCACTGCTGCGGCGCGGCCTCGACCTCCTCCAAAGCGAAGGCGCCGAGCGGATCGGCGCGACGGGGGCCAGCGGCGGGGCCGTGCTCTCCTTCTACCTGCTGGCCGCCGAGCCCCGGGTGGAGGTGGCGGCCCTGGCCTCCTTCGTGCCGATCCCCCGGGAGGCCCGCCCGAGCGGCTGCGCCTGCGATCAGCTCCCGGGCTGGCCGGGGCCCGATCCCGGCTTGCTGGCCCTGGCCGACCGCCCCAGCCTCTGGCTCTCCGAGGTGCCCCAACCGCGGCCGGCGGGCCTCGGCGAGGCCGCAGAATTCAAGGTCTTGGAGGGTCCGCACGGCTACCCGGCGCCGATGCAGGAGGCCGCCCTCGACTTTCTGGCGGAGCACCTGCCCCTGCGCGACCCGGTCGACGAGGGGCCGCTGCCCTTGCTCGACCTGCGCACCGAGGGGCCCACCCCCGGCGCGCTCGGCATCCTCGATCTCCCCCTGCGGCCGGAAGCCCGCTGGTCGCCCCAGCCCCTCCCGGCGGTGCCCTGGCTGGGCGCATGCGAAGGCAGCGGCCCCCGCGTGCTCGTCGCCGGCGGCGGCCCCGAAGACCTCGCGGCCCTGCGCGGCGCGGGCCTCGCGCCCTGCCCGGTGGACCTGCCCGAGGACGAGATCGGCGTGGAGGAGGCGATCGGCCGGGGCGGGGCCTACGCGGACCGCCAGGCGGGAGGCCTGCAGGCGGCGGCAAAAAAGTTAGGTGTAACGTCTGTTTACGCGGTTCGGGCCTGGGGGCTGCCGGCCAGCGCCCTGGGCCTGCCCTTCGTCGTGCGCGAGCCGCTGCGTTCGGCGGCGGCGGTCGACCCCGCGCGCGATCCCGCCTGGGTGCATGTCCCCGGGGCCTGGTGGGGGGCTGTGGATGCCGCCCTGGCCCCAGCCCTGGCCACCGGCGACGACCCCCTCAGCCTCGCCGCGGCCCTTGGAGCAG
>JBEIQK010000625.1:0-4014 GCA_040376505.1 Alphaproteobacteria bacterium
CGATCGGCGCGATGGCGGCCGGGCTCTCCCACGAGATCAACAACCCGCTCACCTATGTGATCGGCAACATCGAGCTGATCCGCCGGGCGATGGAGCGGGCCGACCGGCCGATCGACCGGGCCGCCGTGGCCCAGCGGGTGGAGCGGGCCAGCGAAGGCCTGGAGCGGGTGCGATCGATCGTCACCGAGCTGTCGACCTTCGCGCGCTCCGACGAGGCCGACATCGAGCCGGTCGACATCAACGCGGTGATCGACGCCACCCTGCCGCTGGTCACCCGCATGATTCAGCCCCGGGCCCGCTTCGTGCGCGAGCGGGTGGAGGTGCCGCGGGCCATCGCCAACCGGGCCTGGGCCGGCCAGATCGTGCTCAACCTGCTCCTCAACGCCGCCTACGCCATCCCGCCCGGCGCCCCCGACCGCAACACCGTCCGGCTGCGCACCGGCGTGGACGGACAGGGCCGGGTCACCATCGAGGTCACCGACAGCGGCAGCGGCGTCCCCGAGGCCCATGTCGAGCGGATCTTCGACCCCTTCTTCACCGTCCGCTCGGTGGGGGAGGGCTCCGGCTTGGGGCTCTTTGTCTGTCAGAGCCTCTGTCAACGGATGGGCGGCGCCGTCGAGCTGGTGGAGACCGGCCCGGCGGGCACCTGCATGCGGGTGAGCCTGCCCTGTGCGGCCCTCCGGCCGGCCGTCGACGAGGCCGCCCCCTCCGCGGCGGCCAGCCGGCGCGGGCGCGTGCTGGTGATCGATGATGAGCCCGATGTCACCGACATCATCGCCCAGTTTCTCCAGCGCCATGAGGTGGAGGTCTGTCACAAGGGGCGGGAGGCCACCGACAAGGCCCTGGGTGGCGACTGGGACGTCATCCTCTGCGATCTGATGATCCCCGACCGCAACGGCATGGAGGTCTACGAGGCCGTGCGCGCCCGGCGCCCCGACCTCGCCGAGCGCTTCACCTTCATCACCGGCGGCGTGCTCAACGCCGATGTCGCGCGCTTTCTCCGCGAGACCCACCGGCCCCACTGGATCAAGCCCCTCGACTTTGGCGCGGTGGTCGCCGAGGTGGATGTCGCCGTCCACGCCACGCGCAAGGCCAGTTGAGGTATCCTGGGCCTGCCCGTCGCCGGAGGTCCCCATGCGCGCCCTGCTCTCGCTCTCCTTGTTGACCCTGCTCGCCTGCGCGGGCGACAAGGGCGATGGCGCCACGGGTGGGGGCACCGATGGCGAGGGGCTCGACGCGGACGCCGATGGCGACAGCTACTTCGCGAGCGAGGACTGCAACGACCGCGAGTCCTCGGTGCACCCCGGCGCGCCGGAGCTCTGCGACGCCATCGACAACAATTGCGACGGCCGGGTCGATGAAGGGGTCAGCGCCCTCTGGTACGCCGACGGCGACAGGGACGGCTTTGGCGACCCCGATGCCGCCAGCGAGGCCTGCAGCCAGCCGCCCAACACCGTCCCCACCGGCACCGACTGCGACGACGCCCGCGACGATGTGCGCCCCGGCGCCGAGGAGATCTGCGACGCGGTCGACAACGACTGCGACGGCGAGGTGGACGAAGACCTCGGCGCCATCTGGTACGCCGACGCCGACGGCGACGGCCGCGGCGATCCCGCCACCGGTGAGGCCTCCTGTGAGGAGCCTGGCCCGGGGCAGGTCGCCGAGGGCGATGACTGCGACGACGACGACGCCAGCGCATTCCCCGGGGCCGAGGAGTATTGCGACGAGATCGACAACAATTGCGACGGTCTCGTAGACGAAGGCGTGGAGTCCACCTTTTACGCCGACGTAGACGGCGACGGCTGGGGTCTGTCCACCTCCACCGTGGAGGCCTGCACGCCGCCCTTCGGCTATGCCGTCGAGCCGGGCGACTGCGACGACGAGCAGGCCGAGATCTCCCCCGACGCGCTTGAGCGCTGCGACTACATCGACAATGACTGCGACGGCCTCATCGACGATGACGACCCCTCGGTGATCGACCCTGCCGACTGGTTCTACGATGGCGACGGCGACACCTTCGGCGACCCCGCCGCTGGTCTCACAAGCTGCGCGGAGCCGGCGGGCTATGTCGCCCTCGACACCGACTGCGACGACAGCGCCGCGGATGTCTACCCCGGTGCAGCTGAACAGTGTAACGATCGCGATGACGACTGCGACAGCAACGTCGACGAGGGCATCGCCACCTATGTCTGGTACGAAGACAGCGACGGAGACAGCTACGGGTCGGCGGTGGCGGTGGCGGATTGCGTGGCCCCGGCGGGGCATGTCTCGCGGGGCGGCGACTGCGATGACGCCGACCTGAGCATCAACCCCGGCGAGGCCGAGGTCTGCGACACCGTCGACAACGACTGCGACGGGCTCACCGACGACGACGACAGCTCGCTCACCGATGGCGAGGTCTGGTACTACGACGGCGATGGGGATGGCTACGGGCGCACCACACCCACCACCACCGCCTGCCTGGAGCCCGCCGGCTACGCCGACAACGACGACGACTGCGACGACAGCAGCGCTTCCCTCTCGCTGTCGAGCACCGAGGTCTGTGACGGCCTCGACAATGACTGCGACGGCAGCGTGGACGATGGGGTGATGGGCACGGGGGCCTCCTGTGCGGCCACCGACTGTGCGGCGATCTACGCCGACAACCCAAGCCGCGGCGACGGCAGCTACACGCTCACCCGCGGCACCTACACCTGCCTGATGAGCAAGTACGGCGGCGGCTGGACGCGGGTGAAAGACAACGCCTATGTCTACGGCACCGGCTACGACACCACCGCCTACAACAGCGAGGGCTTCACCTACACCAAGGCGCTCTTTGTGTATGATTCAGGCTCGGTCACCGCCCACTGCACCTACCCCTCCTCGCTCACCGGCTGCAACAACATCGGCTTTCAGTTCGGATCGAGCACCTGGGGCGTGGCGGCCAACTGGGGCTCCTCGCTCTGCAGCCTGTCGGTGAGCGACTACAGCAGCGCCACCTCCTATGTCGGCGGCTACGACTTCACGATCAGCGTTTCGTCGCGCACCTCCACGATTCGGGTGGGCACGCTGGAGGGCATCGCCAGCTGCACCACCGGCGACAACCCCGGCGGCGCCTACATGGACATCTACGTCTCGCGCTGAAGATTGGGCGGGCCGCCCATCTGCGCGCGGAGGGCGAGGTAGGCCTCGGTCCAGTCGCCCGCGGCGTCGCGGATGACGAAGGGGGCCGGGTCGTCGCGCTCGCCGCGCCAGCCGCAGCGAAAGAGGGCGATGGTGGGCGGCAGGCGCTGGCGAAAGAAGACATCCTGGCGGGCCAGCAGGCGCAGGCCAGCCTGGGCGATGGCGGCCTCGGGGCGCGGATCGCCTGCGGCGTGGCAGAAGACAAAGGTGCCGTCGGGAGCGAGGGCCCGGGCGGCGGTGGCGACGTAGTCGGCGATGTCGCCGCGCAGCTCCATCCGACAGGCCGCCCGCTGGGGGTGCGGCGAGACCACGCCCTTGCCCAGGGGGATGTAGGGCGGGCTGCCGGTGACGAGATCGTAGCTGCCGTGCTCTTCGGGGGGGAGCATCGCTGGATCGCGCAGATCGCCCAGCCGGCTCCGGATCCGGTCGCCGAGCCCGTTGAGCGCCACGGTCATCCGGCAGAGCTCGTGGCTCAGCGCCTGGGCCTCGATCTGGGTGAGGGTGGCGGTGGCCGACAGGCGCCAGAGGCTGAGCAGGCCCACGGAGCCGATGCCGGCGCCCAGATCGAGCTGCCGGGCTGCCTGGGGCGCGGCCTCGCTGGCCATCCAGGCGGTGAGCAGATCGTCGGCGCTGAAGCGGTGGCCGCCCTTGAGCTGGTGGATCTTCCAGTCGCCGCAGAGGCGGTCGAGGGTGATGGACTCGCCGGGCGGCAGGATCAGCGTCACGGTCTACATCCCCCAGACCTTGAGGGCGGCCTGGGCGGCCTTCTGCACCTCGGGGTTGGGGTCTTCGCCCAGCGGGCGCAGCACGGGGCCCATCACGGGGCCGGCCAGGGCGCCCATCGCCAGCGCC
>JBEIQK010000124.1:0-11981 GCA_040376505.1 Alphaproteobacteria bacterium
CCCGCGCCTGATGAGAGCGGCGGCCCGGGGCAACGTCCTTGGCCCCGATGAGAACGGACACTCTCATGCCCAAGGACAAGCAGAAGCGGAGCCGGCTTGCCCCACCGCACTGCCAATTTGTTTGGCGCCAACCAAATGGGAAGAGTCGAGGGCGAGGGTCTAAGGGGCAGGGCACGCCATGAAGGTCGCCTCAAAGAGCTTCTTTTTTGCGACCGCATCAACTCCTAATGGAGTCAACTCTGCCGCAAAACGAGCGGCCGCTTCTGCGGCATCCGCGGCGATTTTTCGTTTTTCCTTTTCGGTCTCAGCATTAGCAGCCTTGATCGCCGCAGACACTCCATACGCGGCGGCCTCTGCACTCTTGACCACAACCAACAGCCGAGCCTGCTTCCAAAGGGTGTAGGGTTCCATCGCCGACGCACAGTTACACACCATCAGCAACTGCTGGAACGCAGCAGCGTGTTTGGCCCTGCTCAGGTTGAACTTCACCCCATCGATTGTGATGTTGTCATCAACAAAACCATCAATCGGAGGGAGCCCCGAGTAGGGGCATGTGCTCAGATCAATGTCATCGGGCTTTAGTTTCTTGGCTTCGGCATCGTCCGTAATCGCCAATTGCACAGATGCAACCAAAGCGACCGCCCAGAATGAGCCTGCTATCCGGATTTTCATGCAGCCCTCCAACCAAGACATTGTTAATTTGATGCAATCCGCTCGTCAAGCCTCCATACTTATTTGCTTGAAAAGCCAACCATTTATGAACAACCTCACATCATCCTCAAATATTTGTTATGGTTTCCTTTCAATTCGCTCCTCCTTTCCGAACACGCCCCATTCCTCGAGCTCCACCCGGGCCTCACGCGCGGAGGTTCGCGGCGCCCACAGAAGCAGCGTAGGTTTCGCTTTCCAACTCTCCATCGCCCAGATCGCCGCCGCCGCGCCGAACCCGAGCCGGGTGATCGTGGTTCACAAAGGCACCGATCCCGCCGTGCTCGACGCCTGCCGGGCCTATGGGGCCGCCATCGGCAAGGACTGCATCACGGTGCAGGACAGCCCGGGCTTCGCCACCAGTCGCCTCGGCGTCCTGCTCGGCATGGAGGCCATCCGCATGGTGCAAGAAGGCGTGGCCAGCCCCGAAGACATCGACAAGGCCATGGTCCTCGGCTACCGCCACCCCATCGGACCGCTGAAGCTCACCGACATGGTCGGCCTCGACGTGCGCCTCGCCATCGGCGAGCACCTCGCCCGCACCCTGGCGCACCCGGCCTTCGAGCCGCCAGCCCTGCTGCGCGAGATGGTGGAGGCCGGCAAGCTCGGCCAGAAGAGCGGCCAGGGCTTCTACGCCTGGAAGTAGGCCCTAGCGCACCATCACCGCGAGGAGCTCACCGCCACCGCGGGAGATGCGCAGCGGCAGCACACGGCGCTCCTCGGAGATGGCCATCAGGGCGGCCAGATCGGGCAGAGGCCGCTCTGCCGCCTTGACCAGCACATCCCCGGGCAGGATGCCCGCCTGGGCGGCCGGGCTGCCCGCCGACACCTCCGTCACCAGCAGGGCCCCCGGCGCCGCCTCGATGCCATGGGAGGCGGCGAGGTCGGGGGCCTGGGCCGTCACCACCATGCCGCCCAGCACCAAAGCACCGGCCGGCCGGGGCGAGAGGCCTGCCGGCGGGGCGCTGGCAGCTCCCAGGCGCAGCTCAACGGTCTTGCGCTCACCAGCGCGATCATAGGAGAGGGCCAAAGGCGCGCCCGGCGCTGCCGTGAGCACCAGCGCCCGCAGATCGCGGGCCCCAGCCACCGGCTGCCCCCCGGCCTCCCGAACCACATCCCCCGGCAGCAGGCCCGCCATCGCGGCCGGCCCGCCCAGGCTCACCTGACGCACCCGGGCGCCGCCGACCGCACCCTCGGCGTCGGGCGGGGCGTCTTCGACGAAGAGGCCGATGGTGGCGCGCTCCACGCGGCCCTGGTGCAGGAGCTGGTCGGCCACCCGAGCGGCCAGGGCAGCGGGGATCGCGAAGGAGATGCCGGGCGGCGGCGCGCCGCCTTTGGGGGCGTAGATCGCCGTGGTCAGGCCCACGAGGCGACCGTTCAGGTCGAAGAGGGGCCCGCCCGAGGAGCCCGGGTGGGCCACCACATCGGTCTGGATGTAGTCGGTGATCTCGTCGGCGACGAGGTTTCGGCGCCCCACCGCGCTGACAATGCCCGCTGAGACCGTGAAGTTGAACTCGTAGGGGTGGCCGATGGTCAGCACCCAACTGCCCACCCGCGGCCCCTCGGGCGGCCCCAAACGCGCGGCGGGAAAGCCACCCTGTCCGCCGCCGATCCGCACCACCGCGACGTCGGTGCGGGGGTCGCTGCCGAGGAGCTCACCGGCATAGCGCCGGCCGTCGCGCAGGGTCACCGCGATGCGCACCGCCCCGCCGGCGACGTGATGGTTGGTGAGCAGCAGCCCATCTTCGCGCACCAGCACGCCCGAGCCGCTGCTGCGGCTGGTCTCCCCCTTCGACGGCGGCAGCGGGAGCCCGCGCTCGACGAAGAGTTGGGTGAGGCCTTTGCTCCAGGGCCGCGCCTTCTCCACCTCGATGTGCACCGTGGTGGCCCCCACCGCGGCGACCACATCGGCGAAGGCCGCGGAGAGATCGGCGCCAGCGACGGCAGGTCGCGCATCGGCCGGTGCGAGGTTCAGGAGGGCGAGGAGCAGCCACATGCCGGAATCCTACCTCGCCCAAGGCGCCGAACCGAGGCCCCCAACATGAGATAGACTGCCCGCCGCAACAGCCGCGCCCAGCGCGGCGACGAGGTGGTGATGCGCGTGATCTCGCTCCCTGACGGACGCCGCTGGCTGGAGGTCGACCTGCTGGCCCAGATCGCCGGAGCGCAGGCCGCCACCGTCGAGGTCACCGAAGGCAAGAAGCGCTGGGTCTTCACCTTCGAGGGCGGCGCCCTGGTCGCGACGCGGTCGAACCTCAAGAGCGAGCAGCCCGAGGCCGTCGCCGAGGCCAACCCCCAACTCAGCGGAGAGGCCCTGGCCGAGGCCATCGCCGCCCGGCGCCTGCGCAACGCCCTGCGCTCCGACGCCGCCGAGTGGGCCATCAAGCCCGGCGCCTCGGCGAGCCCGCGCGAACGCCTGCCCACCCTGCGCCTCTTTCAGGTCGCCCTCACCGATCTGCGCGACGCCGCCCAACTCCGCGCCGCCCTGGCGCCGCTGCTCTCCGGCTGGCCCCGCGCCACCGGCGACCTGGGCGCCTCTGGCCTGGGCGAGCCCCTGCTGGGCTACCTCCAGGATCTCGATGGCAACCGGCCCGGCGAAGATGTGCTCCAGTTCGCCCCCGCCGAGCCCGGCCTCGCCCTGGCAACCCTCTTCACCCTGGCAGGCGCAGGGCTGCTCCGTGATGAGCGCGCTGTGGTCGACCTTCCCGCCCAGGCACCCGCGCCCGACGTGCCCGCCGTCCGCCTGCGGGAGAGCCCCCCCGAGCGCGCCGAGGCGCCCGCCCCCTCCCCCTACGAGGTGACGGCGATCCCTGGCCGGGCCCGGGCGCCGACGGCGAAGCACCCGCTCGAAGACCGCCTCTTGGAGCTGCGCGACCGCTTCACCGCCGCCGTGAACCACTTCGAGGCCTACGGCCTGCCCCACGACGCCCCCGCCGAGGCCTTCCGCAAGGTCCACCTGGAGCTGGCGGTCGCCCTGCACCCCGACAAGTACATCGACGCCCCGCCCTCGCTCCAAGAGGTCGCCACCGAGACCTTCGACAAGGAGCGCGTCGCCTGGGAGATCCTCGGCGATGACGCCAAGCGCGCCGCCTACATCGACCGGGTCATCCACGGCAAGAAGAGCGAAGACGAGCTGGCGATGGAGCAGGTCCAGCAGTACTGGGCCGCCGAGAACGAGTTCAAGCGCGGCGTGGCGGCGCTGAACGCGGGGCGCCTCTTGCAAGCCCACCAGCACTTTCAGGCCGCCGTCAACGGCGTCCCCGACGAGCTGGAGTTCCGCGCCTACTTCGGCTTCACCACCTTCCAGGTGCACCGCGCCAAAGACGAAAAGGCCGCCCAGGCCGGCGTGGTGATGCTCAAGGAGGTGCTCGACCGCAACAAGGAGCAGGAGCGCAAGCTCGATCAGGGCTGGGTCCTGCTCGGCCGGGCCCTGCGCGACCAGGGCAACACCGAGGGCGCCAAGCGCTGCTTCGTGCAGGCCCTGCGCCTCAACCCGGCCAACCCCGACGCCGGCCGCGAGCTCAAGCGCATCACCGGCGTGGACCCCACCCAGAAGAAAGAAGAGCCCAAGAAAGAAGAAAAGAAGGGCTTCTTCGCCAGCCTCTTCGGCAAAAAGTAGGGCTCAGGCGGCCGGCTGGGCCGCGAAGCGGGCGGCGACTCGGTCGTAGTGGTCGATCACCTTGCGCACATAGGCCCGCTTGTCGGCGTAGGCCCCCGGAAAGAAGCTGCGCTTGAAGCCATAGATGATGGTGTTGCGCAGCTCGCGGTGGCCCATGCCAAAGGCCTCCACCGCGAGCCCCAACTCCCGCGACATCGTGGTGTGGGAGACCAGCCGGTTGTCGGTGCACAGGGTGGCGGAGAGCTTCTGGGCCAGCATCCGGCCGAACATGTGGCGATCGGCCCCGCCGATGTTGGGGTTGGTCTGCAGGTTGGAGGTGATGCAGACCTCCACCGTCACGCGGCGGTCGGCGATGTACTGGGCGAGCCGGGCCACATAGTCGGCGGGGTCGTCGATGTCCTCGCCGCACAGCTCTTCGGAGAAGAGGTGGTAGCCATGCCCCAGGCGATCGGCGTACAGCTCGGTGATCGCCTCGAAGATGCTCTCTGGGCCATAGGCCTCGCCGGCGTGAACGGTCTTCTTCAAGAAGCTGCGGTGGGCGTGGGCGAAGGCCTTGCGGTGATCGTGGGCCGGGAAGCCCGCCTCGGCCCCGGCGAGGTCAAAGCCGACGATCGGCAGCCCATACTCATCGCGACAGCGCACAGCGCCGCGGGCCAGCTCTTCGGAGGCGAAGCTGAAGGCCTCTTTGCGAGGGGCATCGCCCATCACGTGCAGCAGCTGGCGGTACCAGGGCGAGAAGGCGGCGTTGAAGTAGCGCAGGGCGCAGACGATGATCCCGGCCTCGAAGGGGGGCTCGCCGTCGTTCAACACGGCCGCCGAGCGGTTGTGCTCGGTCTTGGCCCGGGTGAGGCCGCGGGCCACCGCCTGGAGCACCCGATCGATGGTCAGCCCCTCGTGCATGTGCAGTTGGGGCGCAAAGCGCACCTCGATGTAGCGCACGCCCTCGGCGATGTTGTCGAGGGCCAGCTCATAGGCGGTGCGTTCGAGGCTCTCGACATCCTGCATCACCGCCGTCGTGTAAGCGAAGCCGGCGAGGTATTCGGTGAGGCTGTTGTAGGCTGGCTTGAAGACGAGGCTGTTGAGGCCCTCCACGGTGTGGGAGGGCAGGGCCACGCCCCGCTCTCGCGCCAGCTCGATGAGGGTGCTCTCCCGCAGCGATCCATCGAGATGGACGTGGAGATCGGTTTTGGGCAGGGCCCGAATCAAGGCATCGGAGATCGGCGGGTTGGACATCCGGCCCCCTAACACCGCCCCCCCGGGCCGCGTCGGCGTGCCGCGCAGCGTTCTGGGCCGGGGTCGCGCTTTGTCCCTTGCGCCCTTCCCAGGGGTTCGCTATGCCGCCAGTATCTCGACCAGACCGAGGAGGCCGAGATGGTGGAGTTGCCGACCAGCATGCGCGAACTGCTGGTGGAGCAGTTGGATACGCACTGTGAGAGCTTGGACGAAGCGACCGACACGGACGCGCTCGCCGAGGCTGTCGTAGAGATCTTGGAAGTCGTGGCCAACGAAGTTGGCGGCGTCGACCCAGAGGAAATCGTCTCCAAGCTGGAGATGTCGGGAGAGCTCGACGCCAGCCTGGTCGAAGTCCTGGAGGCAAACTTCGCCTCCAGCAGCACTCTGGAATTCACGGGCGAGGAGATCGTGGCCCTTCTCGAGAAGGTCTGCGAGATCGAATGGATCGACCCGGAGTTCTTCGAGGACGGCGACGAGGGAGAAGAAGATTTCTAAGCCAACCGCCTCCCGCTGGTGGTTCGGGCTCCCCGTAGCGGCCTTTGCATGGGCAGGGGTCGCTACGGGTGCCTCCTCAGGTGAAGATCCGCTCATCGGCGTGCTCAGCGCTGAGTTGGAGCGCACCCTCGCCGAAATGGCCACCAAGCCCGACCCCGCCTACTACGTGATGCTGGCGGCCCAGGACATGGTGGCCACCGATGTGCAAGCCACCCACGGCGCCGCCTCGGCGGTCGACATCTCCCGCGGGCGCTCGCTCGATGTCGATGTGCGGGTGGGCAGCATGAAGCTGGACAACACCCACAAGATCCGCGACGCCGGTTGGTTCTCCGACGAGCCGCGCTTCAGCTACTCCCTGCCGCTCTCGGTCAGCCCCGCGCACCCCACCCGCCTCACCGTCTGGTCGGCCATCGACGACGCCTGGCGGGCCAGCGTGCGCCGCCTCGTCAAGGTGCGCACCAACGACGCGGTGAAGGTGGAGCGCGAAGACACCAGCGACGACTTCTCGCCGGCGCCGCCGGTGAAGCAGGTCGAAGACCTCGGCGCCTTTGCGGTCGACGGCGCCCAGTGGCAAGACGCCGTGCGGCGGGCCTCGGCGGTCTTCCTCAACTACCCCGAGATCCACGACTCCAACACGAACTTCCGGGCCGAGGACGTCGTGCGCACGCTGGTCTCCTCGGAGGGCACCCGCCTGCGCAGCCACCGTCACCACGCCCGGGTCGCCACCTGGGCGGGCACGGTGGCGCCCGACGGCATGGAGCTGTCGGTCTACGATTACGTCGACGCCGCCAGCCTCTCCAAGCTGCCCAGCACCGCGGCGCTGGTCGACATGGCCCATGACGTGGCCCGCCGCCTCGTGGCCCTGCGGGCGGCGCCGATGGTCGACCCCTACGTCGGGCCGGCCATCCTGCGCGGGCGGGCCGCCGCGGTCTTCTTTCACGAGATCCTCGGCCACCGGGCCGAGGGCCACCGCCAGAAGGACGAAGACGAAGGGCAGACGCTCACCGACAAGGTGGGCGAAGAGATCTTCCCCCCCTTCATCAGCGTTCACGACGACCCCACCTTGCCGGCCTGGGGCGCCACCGACCTCAACGGCCACTACCGCCACGACGACGAGGGCGTGGCCGCCCAGCGCGTCACCATCGTCGAGAGCGGCGTGCTGCGGGGCTTTCTGCTCAGTCGGGCGCCGATCGAGGGCTTCCCCCTCAGCAATGGCCACGGCCGCCGGCAAGCCGGAAACGATGTGGTCGCCCGGCAGGGCAACCTCCTTGTCTCGGCCTCGAAGACCGTGCCCTACGACAAGCTCAAGGCGCAGCTTATCGCCGAGATCAAGGCCCAGGGCAAGCCCTTTGGCCTGATCTTCGACGACATCTCCGGCGGCTTCACCTTCACCGGTCGCACCACGCCCAACAGCTACACGGTCAAGCCCGTCACCGTCTGGCGGGTCTGGCCCGACGGCCGCCCCGACGAGCTGGTGCGCGGCGTCGACTTCATCGGCACCCCGCTCACCACCTTCAAGAACATCCTCGCCGCGTCCGACCGCACCGACGTCTTCAACGGGGTCTGCGGCGCCGAGTCCGGCTGGGTGCCCGTCTCCGCGGTGGCCCCCGACCTCCTCGTGCGCGAGGTCGAGGTGCAGCGCAAAGACAAGGCCAACGACCGGCCGCCCCTCCTGCCCCCTCCCCTGCCCGACCGGGCGAGCGCCGCCCGATGAGCCTGCTCCTCCTCCTGCTCGGCTCCGCCCTCCCCGCCCTCGCCGGGGCGCCCTCGGCCGACCCCGACGCCCTGCGCCAGGCCGCCCAGACAGAGCTGCAGCGCGCCCTCACCCTGCGCCTGCCCGACCAGCCGGCCCCCTACCTCGCCACCTTCGAGGTGATCGATGGGCAGGTGGTGACCGCCGAGGCCCGCTTGGGCTCGCTGCTCAGCCTGGACCACGGCCCCTACCGCACCCTGCGCGCCGATGTGCGGGTGGGCAGCTACCAGCTCGACAACACCAACTTCGACGTCTCCTTTGGCGAGCGCGAAGGCGTGGTGGGCCGCGGCCTGCCCACCGAAGACATCGAGGTGGCCCTGCGCCGCGAGCTGTGGCTCGCCGCCGACCAGTCCTACAAGGGCGCCACCGAGCAGTACAGCGCCCGCCTCTCCGCCCGCAAGGGGCGCGACGGCGACAAGCACCCCGACTCCTACCTGCCCGCGCCGCCCCTGCGCACCGCCCCGCTGCCTGTCGGCACGGTCGACGCCGCAGCGATGGAGGCCCGCGTCCTGGCCCTCACCGGCGCGCTCTCCGCCTGGCCCAGCCTCGAAGACGGCCACGCCATCGGCCGCGACTGGACCGGCGTGCGCTTCATCGCGTCGACCGACGGCAGCGAGGCCTGGCTGCCCACCGGCTTCACCGCGCTGGCCGTCACCGCGAGCGCCCGCACCGCCGACGGCGCCTTGCTCAACAACGCGCGCTGGTGGGTGGCCCGCGACGCCGCCCACCTGCCCACCCTCGACGAGATGAAGGCCGAGGTGGTGGAGATGGCCACCACCCTCGACGCCAGCCTCAAGGCCCCGGTCGAAGAGGACTACCTGGGGCCGGTGCTCTTCGAGGGCCCCGCCGCCACCGAGCTCTTCCGGCAGCTCCTGCTCGATCAGCTCGTCGGCACGCCCCCGGCCGAGGCGGCCCCCGACCCCTACAACCCCGGCCTCGCCGCCCCGCCGCCCACCGCCCGCGTCGGCCGCCGCTTGCTGCCCGACGGCTGGAGCGTGGTCGACGACGCCGCCGCCTACCCCGAGGCCGCCGGCAGCTACACCCACGACTTCGAGGGCGTGCCGGTCGAGCGGGTGGAGCTCATCGAAGATGGCGTGGTGCGCGATCTCCTCATGAGCCGCATCCCTCGCCTCGATCTGCAGCGCAGCAACGGCCACGGTCGCGCCCTGGGTACCGAGCGTCGCGGCGCCCTGCCCGCAGTGGTGCGGGTCAGCCCCGATCGCGCCCGCAGCGAGCGCGCCCTGCGCAAGAAGGCTCTCGCCCTGGCCCGCGAGACCGGCCGGCCCTATGTCCTCGTCATCCGGCGCCTCACCCCCTTGGCGCTGGTGGAGGGCACCGAGTTCACCTGGTCGGGCGGTGAGCAGCTCTCTGGACTCACGGCCCCGATGGAGGCCTACCGGCTCTACCCCGACGGGCGCGAAGAGCTGGTGCGCGGCCTGCAGTTCGTCGGCGTCGACGTGCGCGTGCTGCGCGACATCGCCGCCGCCGGCCGGGTGGGCGACCCCATCGACATGATGGACGCCGGCCCCGGCCCCGGGCGCTACCAGTTGGGCTCGGTGGGCGGCCTGCCCACAACCTGGATGGCGCCGGCGGTGGTGATCACCGAGCTGGAGCTGCGTGGCAGCGGCGGCCGGGAACCCCGGGCCCTGAGCCAGCCCAAGCCCTGAGGGCCCCCGCCGCGCGGCCGACGCGCCAGCGCCGCTCGCCTACTCCCAGGTCGCCTCGACCTGCCAGGCTTGCAGGCGGATGCGGGCCACCAGATCGGAGTTGGTGGCCGGGATCAGCGCGTACTGGCGCACATCGTAGGGGTCCCAGCCCCCGCCGGTCGGGCCCGACTCCATCGAGAAGACCAGCGGCGCCGCCGGCAGCTCCAAGGGGATCGGCGTGGCGCCGTCGGTGGCCAGCACCGTGTTGATGCGCAGGATGCCCTCGGACACCCGGAAGGTGAAGGTGTCGCCGTCGGTCGAGGGCGCGCTGCCACCGAGGAGGAGGAAGGAGATGGCGCCCTCATCGGAGAGGTAGCGCTCGCCCTCCTCGGCGCGGAGCTGCTGCTCGCCCGAGACTGCGCCCTCCACCCGCCAGTCGCCCGCGATGCCGTCGTACATCACCGTCCAGGTCTCCGAGCGGGCCACGCCGCCACAGTCCTGAAAGATGATGCGCCGGGCCGTGTCGAGGTCGGAGTAGAAGACCGGGTTGCTGCCGAGACCGCGGTCAGAGAAGGAGACCGACTCCACGCCCCCCGAGGAGGTGGCGACCCGCGGCCCCTGCAGGTCCATCGCGAAGCAGCCGCTGCGCCCCTCGAACATCCGCACGCTGCCGTCGAAGGTGGTGAGCAGCACCACCTGCCCGTCGTCGCGGCCCTCGTTGTTGGCGTAGGTCTGCAGCAGGACCGACTCGGTGGAGGCCGACATGCCCGCGATCGGGCTGCGCACGTCGAGGCCGCCAACCCAGTCGTCGTAGGGGTTCACGTCGATCCAGGCCTCGGCGTCGAGATCGTAGACATCGACGTGGCTGTCCAAGGCGAGGCCCACAAAGAGGTGGGTGTAGGCCGCTTCGCCGCTGTAGGGGTCGGCCTCATCGGAGACCCAGGCCAGGGCGCTGATCGGCCCCTGGGTGGGCAGCTCAACGGCCACGGCGGCGCCCGGATCGGCCAGATCGAGGGCCACCCGGTAGACCGCCGCCCGCTGGGCGTCGCCGACGAAGAGCGCGGAGCCGTCCGCCGACGTGGCGAACTGGTAGGGCTGGGCGCCGCTCGGCAGCAGCACCTCGCCCACCACCTCGCCCGCCGCCATGTCGAAGAGGCTCACAAAGCCCTGGCCCGCGCCGGCGTCCCAGACCCCCGCCGCCAGCAGGGTGCTGCCCGGGATCTCGGTGAGCCCGAGCACGAGGCCGCCCAGATCGTGCTCCACGAGCCCGGCGTCGGTGGAGAAGCGCACCACATCACCGGCCGAGGCCGTGCCCGTCAGGCGCAGCTCGACCTCACGGCGGGAAGCGTGCCAGTCCTCGCCGGTGCGAAAGGTGCGCGCCTGCAGCCCCGAGCGCGAGCCGGTCGCGGTCCACAGCTCGCCATCGTAGGTGAAGGTCCAGGCCTCGGTGGTGGTGTAGCCGTGGCGCACCCGCAGGTCGGCCACCTCCACGCTGTCGCCGCTGTTGTCGGCGTCTTCGAAGACCGCGGCGCTGGCCAGCAAGGGCGGCGGGGCGGCCACGCCTTCGGCGTCGGGGAGCAGGTAGGGGGCCTCCACCAGCACGCCCTCGGCGAGGTCGGCGGCGAAGAGGCGGATGGTGGTCTCGTCGGGGGCGTAGACCGCGATCTGCCCGAGCTGGCGCTGATCACCGGTGGCGACCTTGCGCGGGGCAAGGAAGGGACCGGCCACCTGGTCGCCCAGCAGGATGCCGCGTTTCAGGTCGATCGGCACGATGGCGCCGTCGCGGGTGCTGGCCACAAAGCCGATCGGCTCGTCGAAGGGCCCCCCCTCCGTCGGGTGGAGCACGGCCACCGCACCCGGGCCGTCAAAGGCCGGGTCGCCCAGCGGGTCGTCGCCGCAGCCGAGCAGGGCGGCCAGAAGAGCCAGACGCCCTAGCGGTTGGCGATCCACGTGAGCACCTCAAGGTAGGTAGGGCTGGCCTCGTCCACGTCGAGGACGGCCAGGTTGGACATCACAAGATCGTCTTCATCGACCTCGCCGGCGTAGTTGGCGATGATCGCCTGCTTGCCGTCGGGGGTGAAGAGGAGCTCGGCAGGGTTCTCGCCGACGAGCGGCACCTCGGCCACCAGCATGCCGACGGGGCCCAGGGTGAGATCGTAGACGGTGACGCTGTTGGCGTTGTAGTTGGTGACGAAGAGCCGCCGCCCGTCGGGGTGCAGGGCGATGCCGGCCGGGCCCACCGAGGAGCCGGAGTAGGCCCCCTCGTCGGACTCGCCCGCCCGCGGCGCCGGCAGCCAGCCCACCGCCGTGTCGTAGTGCAGCTCGCCAAAGCTGTCGTCCTCGACCTCTGACAGGTCGATCACCCAGACCGCCTCGGGCTCGTCGCCGATGCCGTAGAGGAAGTCGCTGCCGGCCGGCGCGATGACCTTGCGGATGCCGTCGGCGGCGCTGGCGTTGTCAAAGGCGAGGACGGCCTCGATGTCGAGGTAGTTGAGGTCGGCGAAGCCCTGGCTGGAGTCGTCGCGCA
>JBEIQK010000423.1:0-5626 GCA_040376505.1 Alphaproteobacteria bacterium
CGGGCGGCGCGCTGCTGTGGCCCGAGGCGCTGGCCCTGCCCTTCGCCGGCTGGCTGCTGCTGGTGGTGGGCGTCGACGTCGCCCACACCTGGGCCAGCCTCTACCGCACCGCCCTCGACCCCCAGGCCGAGCCGGGCCTGCTCGGAAAGGCCGCCAGCATCGCGCTGATCGGGGCCCTGCTCCTCTGGACCTTGGCCCCCTCGGCCTTCTGGCCCGGCATGGCCGCCGTGGCGATCTTCCACTTCATCCGTCAGCAGGGCGGGGTGCTGGCCCTCTACCAGGCCCATGACGCGCAGCTCAGCCCCCTTGAGAAGGCCGTCGAGCGCAGGTTGATCGAGGCCCTCTGCCTCTTGCCGCTGGTCTACTGGGCGAGCCACCTGCCCCGGGCCTTCGCCTGGTTCAGCCCCGCCGACTTTGGCCCCGGCCTGCCGGCCTGGGTGCTGCCGCCGGCCGCCCTGCTCACCGGCGGACTGTTTTTGTGGCATGTCGCCCTGCGCCTGCGCAGCCGGCGCCTCGCCTGGGGGCGCGATCTTTGGGTGCTCGGCACCGGCGCCTCCTGGTCGGCTGGCATCCTGCTCACCAACAGCGATGGCGCCTTCACCATCGCCAATGTGCTGCCCCACGGCATCAGCTACTTCGCCCTCGTCTACCGGGTGGGGGCCCGCCAGTGGTCCGAGGGCGCCGGCCCGGCCTGGGCGCCCCTCTACCGGCGCTGGCCGCTCTGGCTGGTGCTGCCCCTCGGCGCCGCCTTCGCCGAAGAGGCGCTCTGGGAGGTCTTTGTGAACCAGGAGCTCGATCTGTCTCCCTTCGACCCGGTCTCCGCCCTTACGCCGCTGCTGGCCGTGCCGCAGCTCACCCACTACCTGCTCGACGGCTGGATCTGGAAGATGCCGCCGGGCAGCCCCCTGCGCCGTTGGCTGGAGCTGCCATGTTGAACGTCACCCAATTGCTCGTCGACGCCCGCGGCTGCGCCGGCGACCTCAACGACGCCGACAGCCTCGCCGCCGCCATCCGGCAGGCGGCGATCACCGCGGGGGCCACCCCGGTGGGCGAGGTGGTCTCCCGCTTTGTGCCCCATGGCGTGACGGTGGCGCTGATCCTGGCCGAGAGCCATGTCGTGCTCTCCACCTGGCCCGAGCACCGCCTCGCCCTGCTCGACGTGATGCTCTGTCGGCCCGATATGGATCCGACACAGATCTGGGATGCCCTGGCGCCGACCCTGTCGCCCGCCGACGTCCGTCAGCGGCGGGTGGTGCGGGCCCCCTTCGACCCGCCGGCTCCGTAGACCGTTCGGTCGTCGTTGCCGCAAGCGAGCCGCTCGGCGCGGTTTCTCCCCAACGCAAAACGGGGCCGGCCAAGGCCGACCCCGTCTGTGCATTTACGAACTACTGGGGCGCGTCGGGGGCGGGCGCGTCGCGCTCGACGATGAAGAACTCGACGCGGCGGTTCTTCTCGTAGGCCTCCGGCGTGCTCGCCGGGTCGACGGGCTTGTCGGGGCCGTAGCCGATGGCCTCCATGCGGTTGGCGGCCACGCCCTTGGCCACGAGGTAGGCGACCACGGCCTTGGCGCGCTCGTCCGACAGCTTGCGGTTGGAGGCTGCGTTGCCCACCTTGTCGGTGTGGCCCTCAACCCGGATCTTCTTGATGTCGGCGTTCTCCTTCAGGATGTCGGCGACGTCATCGAGGAGCTGGTTGCTGCTGGCCTGGATGGTGGCCTTGCCGGTGTCGAAGAAGACCTTCTCGCGGATCTCGATCTTCTCCTTGGTGATCACCGCCTTGGCCGGCTCGAGCACGAAGGTGACCTCGGTGAGCTCGCCCTTCTTGGTCTCGATGCCCTTGAACGCGCTCTTGTAGCCGTCCGAACGCACCACGATGTTGTGGGCGCCCGGGTCGAGGTCGATGCTGCCGATGCCCTCTTTGAAGCGGGTGGCGTTGGCGCCATCGCTGGAGAACACGCCCTTGAGCTTGTTGCCCGCCGCGTCGACCACGATGACCTTGGTGGTGCCGAAGAGCGGCTCCATCACCACCTGCACCGTCTGGGCGCCGCCCTCGGCGATGGTGTCGGTGCGATCGACGGTGGCGTAGCGCTTGAGCGTGCCGGTGACCTGCCAGGCCCCAGGGTGGACCTCGACTTCGAACTCGCCCTGGCCGGCCTTCTCGCCGTCGGGGCCCTTGAGCACCACCGCGGCGTCCTTGAGCACATTGCCCTTGGGGTCCTGCACGATCACGCGCACCTTGGTGCTGGGATCGGGGCAGCCGTCGGCGTCGTTGAAGCCGTCCTTGTCTTCGGGCACGTCGCGGCACTTGTCGAGCTTGTTGATGACGCCGTCGTCGTCCTTGTCGCGCTTGACCGGCGGCTCGTAGCCCATCATCGCCACCACGCGGAAGTCCGGCGCGCCGATGCCCTCCGAGAGGCCGGTGCCGCCGCCGACCCGCATCACAAGCCGATCCTGGACCCGGGCCCAGGCGCCGCCCATGAACTCCACCGGGTTGCCGGCGCCGTTGCTGAGCCCGGCCTTGTAGGTGAGGCCGCCCACCAGATCGGCGGAGAGGCCCACGGTCTCATCGCTGTTGACCGCGATGCCCGCGCCCACGCGCCAGAAGAGGTAGTCGTCCATCGTGACGTTCTGCAGCTCGACCTCGGGCATGCTGCGGGTGCCCAGGTTGGCCGCCACGAGGAGGGGGCCATCCTTGTAGTCGACGATGCCTTCGAGGGCCCAGACGAAGGCGTCGGAGCCGATCGGGGTCTCGGGGGAGAGCGTGGTGGTGGGCAGGTCGGCCCGGCCGCCGACGGCGAGCCCCCAGCCGTCGTGCTCGCGCTGGATGAGGCCCGCCTTGATGTCGAGGGCCACGTCGCCCAGGCCGGCGCCGCCTACGTTTTCGGCCTCGCCCTTGGTCATGCCGTAGATGGGC
The DNA here is from genome assembly GCA_040376505.1 of Alphaproteobacteria bacterium. Lineage (GTDB taxonomy): Bacteria > Myxococcota_A > UBA796 > UBA796 > UBA2385 > JBEIQK01. The sequence continues at coordinate 2,914 of JBEIQK010000423.1, forward strand.
ACGTCCAAGCCGAAGCGGAAGCGGTCGACGTTGTAGGCCGGCAGGATGTGCAGGGCCATCGCGTCGCTCAGCAGCGCCACCTCTTCGCCGTCGCCGGCGTAGCGGTAGACCAGCGGGTTTTTCACATAGGTGAGCGCCGTGCGGGCGGAGAAGTACTTGTTGGGCTTGACGTTCGCGTCATGGGTCCACAGCGTCGCCTGGGTGTCGATCGGCGGCGCGTAGTTTTGCGCGTTGAGCCCTTGGGGGACCGGGACCTCTTGGGCCATCGCGGCCAGGGACACCATGAGGAAGGACAACATCGACAGCCTCCAGAATTCACGAACCAGGGGACGGCGCTGCGGACCGCTGCCGGGCGAGGGCTGGGGGAGCCGCAAGGGTGGGGCCGCGAAGGCGCCACGCCGGAATGCGCAGCATAGGGAGGCGGGCGCTCCGGTGCAAGATCCCCGTCAAGGGGCCCCCGCTCCGTCCGAAGCAGGGTCGATCGCCGCGGGAAGCTGCGCCCGGCCGCCTTTATCGGCGATGAGCTGGGCGAGTCGGCCCACCGCCCGAGCCGTGTCTTCGGGCCGAAGAGATGTGTAACAAAGGCGGATCCAGGTCTGGAACATTCCCCCGCAGGCGGTGCCCGGCGCGACCAGGATCCCCTGATCCACGCAGTCTTCGAGGAATCCATCCAGGCCGCGCTCATCCAAGGCGCTGGCCACATCGAAGAAGAGGAAGGTGCCCCCCTCCGGCCGGGCGATCTGCAGACGATCGGCCGCCTCCTCCCCCGCGGCCCGGTAGGCCGCCCGCGCCGCCTCGATCCAGGGCCCGCCCAACTCCAGGGCCCGCAGGCCCGCGAGCTGCGAGGCCGTCGGCGCCGCATAGGCCGTGTGGGTGGCCACCTTGCGCAGGTTGCCCATCACCGCGGCGTCATCAGGGCCGATGAGGTAGCCGCAGCGGTTTCCCGCCATGCCATGGCTCTTCGAGAAGCTGCTCGCCAGCAGGGTCCTCTCCGGGGCCAGGTCGAGGAGCGAGCGGTGTGGCCGCCCCCAGGCGTAGGGGGCGTAGACCTCGTCCGACCAGATCCACAGCCCGGCCTGCCGACACAGCGCCACGAGCCCGGCCAGCAGCGCCTCGGAGAAGACCGCGCCGGTTGGGTTGTGCGGGCTGTTGACATAGAGCGCCGCCGTGCGGGGCGTCACCGCCGCTTCCAACCGCTCCAGGAGCCCGGCGCCGAAGAGCGGCACCTCCACCGGCACCCCGCGGTTGGTGCGGATGATGTTGGGGATCAGCGGCCAGTAGGGCGCCAACACCAGCACCTCGTCGCCCGGCGCCAGGGTGGCCCGCGCCAGGGTGTTGAGCGCCCCCGTCGCCCCCGCCGTCATCAAGATGCGCTGGGGATCGACCTGATGGTGGGCCCCCAGCGCACCCAGCAGGGCCGGCATCCCCGCCGGGCTGCCGTAGCGGTGCAGGCCCGGGTGCGAGGCCGTGCGCAGATCCTGCATCTGCGCGCCCTCCACCGGCTCCATCCAGGTGTCGCCCACATGCAGGGCGAAGCGCTCGCCCGAAAAGGCCGCGATGCGGGCCTGGAGCCGGGCAAAGACCGGCCCCGACAGGGCGTTGAGGCTCGGGTCGATCAGCGGAAAGCGGGGCAAGGCAGGCCTCCAGCGCAGACGCCCCGGCCGCTTAGTCGGTGGTGGAGGCCTCGGCCGCCGCCGCGCTGACGGCCCCCTCCGACGGTGCGGCGGGCAAGAGCAGGCGCCCCACCGCGAGCCCCACCACCCCCGCCACCGCCGAGGCCGCCAGGATCGCCAGCTTGGCCGTCTCCAGATCGGGACCCGGGGGAAAGGCCAGCCCCGCCACGAAGAGGGCCATCGTAAAGCCGATGCCCGCCACCGCCGCCACCACCGACAGCTCCCGCCCGCCCACGCCGCGCGGGAAGGCCGCGAGGCCCGTCGCCACCGCGAGGCGCGCCAGCCCCCACACCCCCAGCGCCTTGCCGAGCACGAGGCCCAGGCTCACGCCCAGGAAGACCCGCAGCCCGTCGCCCTCCAGGCTGGCGCTGCCGAGCGAGACGCCCGCGTTGGCCAGGGCGAAGAGCGGCATGATGCCCCAGGCCACCCAGCCATGCAGGGCGTGCTGCAGACGGTCCACTGGCGACAGGGCCTCCTGCGCCCCGGCCTCGACGGTCGCGATGGCGCTGTGCAGATCGCCCCCTTCGCGCAGGCTGGCCCCCACCTCGGCCGTCACCTGGGCGAGGCGCTCCCGCCCCCACCAGGCCGTCACCGGCGTCATCAGGCCCACCGCCACGCCGGCGATGGTGGGGTGCACCCCCGAGGCATAGGTGCCCGCCCAGGCGAGGAGGGCCGCCGGCACATAGGCCCAGGGGCTGCGCACCCCCAGAAGCTGCAGCAGGCCGATGAGCCCGAGGCCCGCCACCCCCACGCCGAGCCCCGCAAGCGAGAAGCCCTTCGCGTAGAAGAGCGCGATGATCACGATGGCGCCGAGGTCATCGATCACCGCCAGCGCGAGAAGCAGCACGCGCAAGGCCGGGGGCACCCGCTTGCCGAGCAGCGCGAGTACGCCGACGGCGAAGGCGATGTCGGTGGCCATGGGCACGCCCCAGCCGCCGGCGGTGGGCAGGCCCGCGTTGAAGCCGGCGTAGATCAGCGCCGGCACGATCATCCCACCCAGGGCCGCCGCCAGGGGGAGGGCCGCCCGCCGCAGTGTCGAC
>JBEIQK010000309.1:0-7153 GCA_040376505.1 Alphaproteobacteria bacterium
CGGATGGGCCCTCGATCTGGCCGCTGCCCTGGCGCGGGTGACCATCAGCCCCAATCACTGGCAGCGCAAAAACGACAAGCTCCCGCAGTACCACGGCCTCCACGAGAGAGAGCCTGCGCCCTCCGACATCATCGACGGCTGGACCCTGCGCCGCCTGCGAACGCTGACCCTCGAGCTCTTCGATGTCGCAACGGTTCGCGACACGCTGGAGGCCCGCTGGCCGGGGCTCAGCTATTTCCACCGGGTTGGATTTCTCTGCCTGCTGCCCGACGACACCGCGCTGGCCGACACCATCGCCGATGAGTGGCTGTTGACCGAGGGCATGGTGAACGGTCACACACCCCGCAGCTATGAAAACCACGGGATCAAGCCCACCCTCGGCTTTCACTACAGCGCCGACCGGCTGTGGCCCATGGCGAAGAAGGTGATGGGCTGGCCCTTCTCCGACAATTTCCTCTCCGACCGCACCCCCTTGCTCCTTCGCTACTACGGTGCTGCGGCGCTGCCCTTCTTCAAGCTCAACCTCGACCGCATCAGTTGGGACCACGGCATCATCGAGAACTGTCGCCTCGCCGCGGCGATTCAGACCCCCGAGGCCGCCAGCCTCGTGGTGGCCCAACTCACCGGCCAGAAGTCGGTTCGTGAACACGTCACCACCTGGTGCCGCGAACATCCGCGGCGCGCGCTGCCGGCCCTGGCCCAGGCGGTGGCCAGCCGGGGCAAGATCAGCGAGATCGCCGGCGCCTTGCTGCTTCAGATCGATCGGGCCAACCCGGGCCTGTTGGTCAGCCAGGAGCCCGGCTTCTCCGCCACGGTTCAGGCCGCGCTCAAGCGCCTGCGCGAGCGGATGGGCCAACTGCCGGCCGCTCCGGCCGAGGCGGTGCCGGCGATCCTCCGCGACCCGCCCTGGCTGGCCGCAAAGCGCCCCGCTCCCCCCGCCGCCATCGAGATCGACGTGCTGTCGGCGCCTCCGGAGCGCGTGCACTGGGAGGCCGGCCTTCGGGAGTACCGCCTCCGTTCACTGGAGCAGAGCCGCTCCTACCGGACCACCACGCCCGAAGCGATCCTGAAGGAGAAGGGCGACAGCAAGTGGGGCCGCAAGAGCGCGATCTCAGAGCTCCAATACTGCACGCTGGAGGACATCCGCCGGGCCTGGAACACTTGGGACGCCGACTGTTTTGGCTACTCCTGGTGCCTCGACGTCGGCCTCGTCGCCCTCGATATCGACGCCATCCCCGGCTACCTGCGCATCGGCGGCGCCCAGCAGAAGGCCGTGATCGAGCTGCTGTCCGTCGTTGAGTCGCCGCGGGTCGCGGGCCTGATGGCCCATGGCCGCACCACCAAAAACAGTCGAAAGTCCGCCGAGGCCTGGCTGCTGCACTTTCCCGAGGCGGCGATCGCCGGCCTGCTGCCGGTGGCCTTGGGCAAGGCCGGCGAGGCCCGCACCAAGGCCGAGTCCGCCCTGCGCTTCCTCGCCGCAAAGGGCCACCAGGACGCCCTGCGCGCCCGCCTGAGCGGCCCCGCCCTCGCGGCCACCGACGCCATGCTCGCCTTCGATCCCCGCCAGACCCTGCCGGCGAAGATCCCCAAGCTGCCGGCCTTCTGGAAGGCCGACGAGCTGCCCCGCCCGCTGCTCAAGAACCGCCAGCACAGCCTGCCCCCTTCGGCCATCGACGCGATCGGCACGATGCTCTCCATCTCCTCCCTCGAAGCGCCCTACGTCGGCCTCGAAGACGTGGTGGAGGCCTGCGACGCCGCCAGCCTCGAAGAGCTGTCCTGGGGCATCTTCCTCTCCTGGAACCTCGCCGGCGCCGACTCCAAGCAGGGTTGGGCCTTCCAGCAGTTGGGGCTGCTCGGCCGCGACGAGGTGGCCCGCCGACTGACCCCGCTCATCCGCGAGTGGCCCGGTGAGAGTCAGTCCAAGCGCGCCGAGACCGGCCTCGAGCTGCTGGCCAGCATCGGCACCGATCTGGCCTTGATGAACCTGAACGGAATCGCCCAGAAGCTGAAGTACAAGGCCCTGCAAGAAAAGGCCCGCCTGAAGATGGACGAGGTGGCCGCTGCCCGCGGCCTCACCGCCGAGGAGCTGGCCGATCGCCTCGTCCCCGACCTCGATCTGGAGGCCGACGGCACGCGGACGCTCGACTTTGGCCCGCGCCAGTTCAAGGTCTGTTTTGATGAGGCGCTGAAGCCCTTTGTCAAGGACGGCACCGGCAAGGCCCTCCCAGACCTGCCCAAGCCCAACAAGGCCGACGACGCCGAGAAGGCCAAGGAGTCCGAGGCCACCTGGAAGACCCTGAAGAAGGACGCCAAGGCCATCGCCACCACCCAGATCGTCCGCCTCGAACAGTGCATGTGCGGCCAGCGCCGGTGGGAGTCCGACTCCTGGCGGGCCCTGCTCCTCGATCACCCGCTACTGATCAACCTCGTCCGCCGCCTGATCTGGGGCGTGTACGGCGCCGACGGCGCCCTGCGCTCCACCTTCCGCGTGGCCGAGGATGGCACCCTGGCCGACCGCGACGACGGTCTGTACGAGCTGCCCGACGACTCCACCCTCGGCCTGCCCCACGCGCTCGAGCTCTCGGCCGCCGACAGCGCGGCCTGGGGGCAGATCCTGGGCGATTACCAGATCATCCAACCCTTCCCCCAGATCGGCCGCGACGTGTACAGCCCCACCGCCGCCGAGCGGTCCAGCGCCGTGCTCGACCGCCGCAAGGGCCACACCGTCGCGACCGGCAAGGTGCTGGGGATGGTTGAACAGAAGGGCTGGCGCAAGGGCCCGCCCCAGGACGCCGGCTGGATCTGGGAGATGTCGAAGAGCCTGCCCGGCGGCCTCTCCGCCGAGTTGGGCCTCGACACGGGCATCGGCGCCGACATGCAAATGACGGAGCCCAAACAGGTGCTGGGCAGCCTCGTCCTCTCCGGCCGCCCCAACATCACCCTGGGCGACCTGCCGGCCGCGGTCTTCTCCGAGCTGGTGCGCGATCTCATCCAGCTCGGGAGCGCCTGATGGCGGCCCGCAAGAGCCCACCCGCCGCCGAGCCCAAGGGCCTGCAGCGCGCCCCGGCCGAGCTGCTCTTCAAAGACGAGCTGGCCGCCTTGCGCGCCGAGGACACCGCCCCCCGCCCGCCCGGCTGGCTGCTGAGCCCGCGGGCGGTGAAGCGCTTTGTGTTGGGGGATTTGTCGGCCGGCCTGCGACCGAAATTTGTCGCCAGCCCCTCTGTGCTGGATCGGGCGATGGTCTCCCTGGCCACCAGCCGGGGTCTGCTGCTGATCGGCGAGCCGGGCACAGCCAAGAGCTGGCTCTCCGAGCTGCTCGCCGCCGCCATCTCCGGCACCAGCACCCTGACCATTCAAGGCAGCGCCGCCACCGGCGAAGACCAGATCAAGTACGGTTGGAATTATGCGCTGCTCCTCGCCGAGGGGCCCTCCGAGCGGGCGCTGGTGCCCGGCCCGGTGCTCACCGGCATGCGCCAGGGCAAGCTGGTGCGCTTCGAAGAGATCACCCGCTGCCCCTTGGAGGTCCAAGACGGGCTGCTCTCCATGCTCTCCGACCGGGTGCTCAGCATCCCCGAGCTGCCCGGTGAGGACGGCGTGGTCTTCGCCCGCGAGGGCTTCAACATCATCGCCACCGCCAATACCCGAGACCGCGGCGTGAACGAGATGAGCGCCGCGCTCAAGCGCCGCTTCAATTTTGAGACCCTGCACCCGATCAGCGACCTGCGCGCCGAGGTGGCCCTGGTCAAGCGGGAGGCCGAGGCCCAACTGCGCAAGAGCGGCGTCACCCTCACGCTCCCCGAGCCGGTGCTGGATGTGCTGGTGACCACCTTCCGCGATCTGCGTCGGGGCGAGACCGCCGAGGGCGTGGCCGTCGAGCGGCCCACCAGCGTCCTCTCCACCGCCGAGGCGGTCAGCGTGGCCCACGCGATCGGCGTGCGCGCCCACTACCTGGGCGATGGCTCGGCCTCTGTCGCGGATGTGGTGGAGTGCCTCGCCGGCGCCGCCGTCAAGGAGAGCGCCGAAGACCTGGAAAAGCTGCGGCGCTACCTGGAGCTCGTGGCCGCCCGCCGCAAGGAGCCGCACTGGGTGGCCTTCTACGAGGCGCGGGCCCGTCTGTGATGGATCGATGAGCCTGCACATCGTCGGCGTGCGCCACCACGCGCCGGCCTGCGCCCGGCAGGTCGCCGCCGCGATCGAGGCGATCCGGCCGGCCTGGGTGTTGATCGAGGGTCCGGCCGACATGAACGATCGCATCGGCGAGCTGCTCCTCGATCACGAGCCCCCGATCGCCATCTTCACACACTACGCCACGCCGTCGGGCCCCTCCTGGTGCTTCTCTCCCTTCATGGCCTGCTCGCCAGAGTGGGTGGCGCTCCAGCGCGGGGCGGCCAGCGGCGCCCAATTGCGCTTCATCGACCTGCCGGCCTGGGACAAGGCCCTGCTGGGGGTGCGAAACCGTTTTCGCGACGGCGCCGAGCGCTATGCCGCGCGCATCGAGGCCCTCTGTCAGGCGGTGGGGGTGGACGACATGGACGCCCTCTGGGAGCACCTCTTTGAGGGCGAGCTGCCCCTGCCCGAGCTCGAAGCGGCGCTGTCTGCCTACTTCGTGGAGCTGCGCGGCGAGGTGGACGGCGGGCCCCGAGACGGGCCGCGCGAACAGTACATGCGCGACTGGATCGCCTGGGCCCTCGGTCAGGGCGGGCCGGTCCTGGCGGTGGTGGGCGGTTGGCATGCCCCCGCGCTGCGTGGGGTGCTGCCCGCGATTTGCGAGCCACCGCCCATCCCGCCGCCGACGGGAGAGGGCAGCAGCCACCTTGTCCCCTGGAGTCAGCCCCGCCTCGACAGCTTCAGCGGATACGAGGCCGGCATGCCGTCGCCGGGCTTTCAAGAGGATCTGTTTAACCTGGGCGGCGAGGCGGCGGTGGATCGGGCGCTGAACCAGGTGGTGGCGGCGCTGCGCCAGTCCCGGGTGCGCGTGAGCGTGGCCGATCACATCGCCGCCCGCAGCGCGATCCTCAGCCTCGCCCGGCTGCGCGGCCACAGCCCGCCCCGCCGCCTCGATCTGCTCGATGGGGCCGTGCTGGCGTTGCACAAGGAGCCGCTGCCCGAGGCCCTCCCGTGGAGCCGGCGCGGCCGAATCGACAGCGCGCTGCCGCCCGTGGTGGCCACGCTTCTGTCCACGCTCACCGGAGACCGCTCCGGCCGCCTCGCCGCGTCGACGCCGCGGCCGCCGCTGGTGCAAGACGTCGAGCAGCAACTGAGAGCAACCGGACTGTTCATCCCGCGCCCCCTCACCCACCGCTCCGCGGAGCGCAAGGAGGTGGCGCTGGACTGGCGACAGCCCGACGATCGGCCCGCCCTGCGGCTCCTCCACCGCCTGCGGGTGCTCGGCATCCCCGGCTTTGAGCGGCGCAGCGGGCCCAAGGCCGGCACCGACGCCGCGATGCGCGAGGCCTGGCGCCTCAGCTGGTCGATCGAGCAGGAGGCGGCGCTGATCGAGGCCTCCCGCTGGGGCGCCACGCTGCTGGGCGCCGTGAGCCACAAGCTCAGCCGCGCCGTGGTGGAGGCCCGCGGCCTCGGGGCGCTGTCGGCGGCCCTGGTGGAGGCGATCTGGGTGGGCCTGCGCGCCCTCGCCGAGGAGGTGCTGCCCCAGTTGCTCCGCTCTGTTCACGACTCTCCCCAGCTCGCTGAACTGGGCAGCGCCGTGGCGCCGCTCTATGGCCTCTGGCGGGCCGGCGACCTCGTCGAGGCCGAGGGCAGCCCCCTCCTCCAGCCCCTGCTGCGCGAGGCCGGCGAGCGGGCCCTCACGCTGATGGCCACCGTGGTCGGCGACACGCTGCCTCCCGAAGACATGGTGGCGCTGATCACGCTGCGGCCGCTCTTTCGGGAGGGGGCGCGCCTGGAGCTGCCACCGGAGCGGGTGATCCCCGTGCTCGACCGGCGCTCGACCGATCGGGCTGCACCCCCGATGCTGCGCGGAGCGGCGCTGGGTCTCTCCTGGAGCCTCGACCGCGCCGTGGAGATCGAGGTGGCGATTGAAGGGGCGCGGGTGGCGGCCTCTGAAGGGCAGATCGGCGACTTCCTGGCGGGGCTCTTTGCGATGGCCCGCGGCCCGGCCTTGCGCGATCCGGGGCTCATCTCCGCGGTGGACACCGTGGTGGGCGCCCTCACCGACGAGGCCTTCCTGGCGATGGTGCCCTCGCTGCGCCTCGCCTTCTCCTACTTTCCGCCGGCTGAACGTGAACAGTTGGCCGAGCACCTGCGGGCCTCCTGGGGGTGGACAGCGGCGCGGGACTGGGGGGATGCGCCGGCGGAGGTGCTGGTCGAGGGTCTGTCTCTGGATGCGCGGGTGGAGGCCTGGGGTCAGTCCCTCGGGCTGTGGGAGGCCGACGATGGCTCTTGAACGCTCCCTGCGCTGGCGGCTGATCCTCGGCCGGGCGAGCGAGCAGAGCCTCTGCAGCGGCGACGGCCCTGGCGAGCAGGCCGAGGCGCTCGACGGGGCCCTGGACTTTCTGTACGGGCGAGAGGGCGAGGGCGCCGACGAGCAGCAGATGGACAAGTCTGGCCGCGGCGACACCCATCCGATGACGGTGCCCGAGTGGATCAACAAGGTGCACAGCCTCTTTCCGAAGGAGGCGATCGAGCGACTGGAGCGCGACGCCCTGCACCGCTACAAGCTGCATGAGGTGGTCACCAACGCCGAGGCGCTGAAGGCAGCCGAGCCCAATCTGTCACTGGTCGAGGCGATCCTCCACAGCAAGAACCATATGGATCCCAAGGTGCTGGAGATGGCCCGGGAGATCGTCCGCAAGGTCGCCGAGCAGCTCAAGCGGCAGCTCATCGAGCAATTGGAGCACCGCTACGGCGGCACTCCCTGGAAGACCCGCAAGAGCCGCTACCGCACCGCCCGCAACCTCGACGCCATCAAGACCATCCGCCGCAACCTGCGCAACTGGAGCGCCGAGCACAAGCGCATCCTCATCGATGACCCTCAGTTCTTCGCCCGCCTCAAGCGCAGCCACAGCCGGTATCAGGTGATCCTGCTCGTGGACGAGAGCGGCTCGATGCTGCGCAACATCATCCACTCAGCGGTGGTGGCGGCCTGCCTTTGGGAGTGGCCGGCGGTGAAGACCCACCTCGTCATCTGGGACAC
>JBEIQK010000782.1:0-3036 GCA_040376505.1 Alphaproteobacteria bacterium
GCCCAGACGGCCCGCGGCCTGGGGGTGGCCGCCGCGGAGATCCGCGCCGTGGCGACCTCAGCGGCGCGCCGGGCCTTGAACGCCACCAGCTTCTTTGACAAGGTGCGCGAGGCCACCGGCATCGTCGTGCGTGTCATCGCGGGCGAAGAAGAGGCCCAGCTGACCTGGCAGGGCGCGCTGGGCCAGCTCAACCTCCCCGAGGGGCCAATCTGCGTGGTCGATCTGGGCGGCGGCAGCACGGAGGTGGTGCTGGGACTGGGCCACCGCATTCGGCAGCGCAGCTCACTGGAGATCGGCACGGTGCGACTGACCGAGCAGTTCTTTGGCTCGACCGTCGACCGCTACCGGCCGACCGATCTGGCCCGCCTGCGGGCCCACATCGACGCCATCGTGGCCACCCTGCGCTGGCCGGAGCTCCCGCGCTCGCTGGTGGCGGTGGCCGGCACGGCGACGACGCTGGCGGCGATGGAGCTGCGGCTGCTGCGCTACGACCGAACCAAGGTGCACGGGTATCGACTGACCCGCGCCGCCCTGCGCCGCTGGACCGACCAGCTCCTGCACGCCAGCCCCGAGGAGCGCCGCCTGATGGCGGCGATCAGCCCCGAGCGGGCCGACTACCTGCTGGCCGGCGCGGTGGTGCTGGAGACGGTGGCCACCGCCGTACACAAAGACAGCCTGCGCGTGAGCGACGGCGGCGTCCGCCACGGCCTGCTGGTTGACCCCCAGGCGCTCGGCGCGGCCTGAGGTCTACAATTCGCCGAGGGAGAGGTGGGGGGTCAGCAGCGGCTCCTCTCGGCCGGGCAGGCGCCAGGGATTGACACCGAGGTCGATGCTGGCCGGCCCGATCGGCGTCGAGATGCGCAGCCCGACCCCCACGCCCACCCGAACCGGGCGTTCGTCGCCGATCACCGTGGAGTCGGTGGTGACATTGGGGTCGAGGAAGCTGAGGTGGCCCACGTCGGTGAACAGCGCCAGCGAGGTGGTGTCGATGGAATTGGCGCCCAGGCTGGAGAAGGGGATCCGCACCTCGACCGTGCCGGCCAGCAGCAGCTCGCCGCCGGTAGGCACCCAGTGGGCCGGGGCGTCACGCAGGGCGAGGCCGTCGATCACCGGCGCGGTCTGACTGGGAAAGTCGATGTCGGGCCGCGCGATGTAGTTGGCCGGGCCGGCGCTCCCGAGGCTGAAGCCGCGGAGCGTGGTGGCGCCGCCCAGGGTGAAGCGCTCGTCGATCGGCAGCACCTGGCGCCCGGCGCCGGCGGTGCCGATGCCGCCGCGGCCGATAAAGTCGAGGACCAGGGGCCCGGCGGGCACAAACTGCTCCACGCGCACTTCGGCGCGGGCGGTCCAGGGGTCGGAGAAGGCGCCGTCGGAGATATCCAAGACGGTTGAGGTAAACAGTCCCTTGTGGGGATTGAAGCGATCGTCGCGCAGGTCGGTGACGAGGATCAGCTCCGGGCCCGAGACAATGCGGCGCTCAGAGGGCAGCGTGAGGGCCGAGCGCGGGTCACCGGCCTCCAGGCCAAGCGCATCAATCCAGGGGTCGCCGCCGACCAGCGCGCCGGGATCGATGTCGGAGAGGCGCCGCACCTGGATTCGATAATCCACGAAGAGATCCCAGGTGCGGCCCTGGCTCCAGCGCAGGCCCACGCTGCCGCCCGAGCGGCTGATGCGAAAGGTCGGCTCCTGGGTCAGCTCACCGAGGAGACCGTCCACCACGATGTGCGAGCCGCGGCCGATCACCCAGGGCACCTGGTAGCGCACGGCGGCGCGGTAGGTAGGGGTGGCGGTGTCGAGCAGCCAGCCATCGCCGCTCCAGCCGAAGCCGACCTGTCCGAGCACGTTGACGGTCTGCCCGAGGCCGCTCAGGTTGCGGTGGGTGAAGCGGCTCTTGAGCTGCACACCCTGGTCAGACGACACGCCACCACCGTTCTCAATCAGCATGTTCGGCTTTTCTTCTACCCGCAGGAGCAGGTCGCGGGCGCGATCGTCATCGCCCACCAGCTCGGGGGAGACCAACCGAAACAGATCCAGCGTATAGAGGTTGGAGCGGGTCTGGAGCAGACCCTCGGGCGTGATCGGCTCGCCCACCGTCATCGCCACCTCGCGCTCGATCACGCGGCGGCGGGTGCGCTTGTTTCCCTGGATGATCACGCTGCGCAGCAGCAGCGGGTTGCCCGGGTCGATGGTGAGCGTGGACTCGGCGCCATCGTTGCGCAGACGGTTCTCCACGCTCACATGTACATTGAGGTAGCCCTTGGCCCGGTAGGCAGCGGCGATGGCCTGCGCGAGAGCGTCGATGCGCGCGGGCTGGTAGGGCCCGCCGATGCCGAGGTCGCCCTGCGCCCGAACCACATCGGTCTCCAAGCCGATGCCGCCCAGGATGTCGAGGGAGCGCTGCAAGGTCTGGGGCCCCTCCACCACCGTCATGCGCAGGGCCACCCGCTGGGTGAGCAGCCAGGGGCGCTGCAAGAGGCGGCGGCGCGGCGGGCCCAGCGGCTCGACCTGGGTGGAGACCTCGGCAGACAGAAAACCCCTCCCCCGGTAGAGTTCGTCGACGGCGCGGTCGGAGCGCGCGAGGCCATCGGCGCTGTACAGCTCGGCGCCGATGGTGTCGGGATCGGCCTCGCGGGCAGCGCCGGCCAGGAAGCGCTCCTCCCAGGTCTGTGCACCGTCGACGCGGATTTCCTCGATGACATGGCGCGGACCGGTGTCGACCGCCACATCGAGGTAGGTGCGGCCGTCGCCCCGGCGGGCGGTGATCTCCGGCCGCGCCGCGGGGTAGCCCTGGCGGTCGTACCACAGCCGCAGGCGCCGATCGGCCTCGTCGAGCGAGCTCTCGGCGAGCCGATCTCCCGCGAAGAGGCCCATCACCTGCGTGAGCTGATCTTCGGGCGGCAGGCGCACCACGCGCTGACCCGGCGGTCCGTGGGCGTCGATCACCAGACGGCCCTTGCCCTCGATCAGCAGCGTGAACGGACGCTCCCCGTCGGCCGCGCCGACCGGCGGCACCACGGTGGTGACGCGGGCGCTGAGCCA
>JBEIQK010000268.1:0-7780 GCA_040376505.1 Alphaproteobacteria bacterium
CGAACAAAGTCGGTGCGGGTCAGCGGGCCCAGAGTGAGAGCGGCGGGCTCCTCGCCCGTGTACAGACGGCGGCTCATGGGGCGGGCTCCGTGGGGGCCGGGTTGCGCTCCACGCCGGTGAGGATGGCCTCGGCGACGAGTCGCCCATCGGCGTCGTGGAAGGTGGTGACCATCTTCACGAAGGTGAGCACCACGCCCTTCTTGCTGGGCTTGTCCCAGATCTCGGTGATCGTCGATTGACCGATCAGCCGGTCGCCGGCCCGCGGGGGTGGCCCGTGAAAGACATACTCCTGCTCGGCGTGCATGCCGCGCTCTTCGCTCATGCCGGCTAGGGCCCAGGGATTGCCGCCCTCTACCAGCTTCTCCCAGAACAGTTGGGTGGTGAGGAAGGTGGGCGGTGCGATGGGGGCGAGGCCGGTGCTGTGATCGGGGTGCTCGGCGCGCACGGCCCGGGCGAATTCCATCACCTTGCCGCGCTCCACCCACAGATCAAAGGGCGCGCCCTTCGCGCCAATGGCCGAACGGTTGATCATCATCTTCCTCCCGGGCCCTTCATGGCTGCTGACTGGAGACGGCGAGCACCTCGCCGGTCATGTAGCTGGACAGATCGCTGGCGAGGAAGACCATCACATTGGCCACCTCCCAGGGCTCGGCGCCGCGGCCCATCGCCTCGCGGGCGGCCAGGGCTTCGAGCAGCCCGGGCGGCGTGACCTTGGCCAGAAAGGGGTGGCTGGCGAGGCTCGGAGCGACGGCGTTGATGCGCACGCCGCGGGCCGCCACCTCCATCGCCACGCAGCGGGTGAAGGCCATCACCCCGGCCTTGGCGGCGGCGTAGTGCGACTGACCCTCCTGGGCCCGCCAGCCCAGCACCGAGGCATTGTTGACGATGGCCCCCTGGCCGCGGGCCAGCATCGAGGGCAGCATCGCCCGGGTGCAGCGCATCGTGCCGGTGAGCGTGACGTCGAGGACCCGGCTCCAGGCGGCGTCGGTCATCTCGGTCAGCGGCGCGTAGCCGCCGAGGCCGGCGTTGTTCATCAGGATGTCGACATGTCCCCAGGCCGAGAGGCAGCCCGACACCATCGCCCCCACCTCGGCCTCGACGGTGACGTCGCAGCGGAAGGTGAGGGGGGTGGGGCCATAGGCGCTGAGCGCCTCGGCGGTGGCGGCCAGTCGACGCTCGTGCACATCGCTGATCGCCACGGTGGCGCCCTCTTCGAGGCAGCGCCGGGCCAGGGCCGAGCCGATGCCGGTGCCCGCGGCGGCGGTGATGAGCACGGTCTTGCCGGCCAGCAGGCCGCGACCGGGGGGGTAGGCAGGGCTCATCGCTTCTCCCGCGGCAGGCCCAGGGCCCGCTCGCCGATGATCTCGCGCTGGATCTGGTTGGAGCCGGCGTAGATCGTGTCGCAGCGCGTCCACAAAAACAGGCGCTGCAGGTGCCCCAGCGGGTAGCCCGCGGCCGGGCCGTCGCCGGTGATCTCGCCCAGGGCGCCCATCACATCGATGGCCAGCTTGCCCAGATCGCGGTGCCAGGTGGCCCAGTAGAGCTTGGTGATCGAGGCCGCCCGCGACAGGGTGCCGGCCTGGTGACCGGACAGGGTGCGCAGGGCGTTGAGCCGCATGATGCGCAGGCCGATCCAGGCCTGGGCGAGGCGCTGGCGGGTGACCGGATCAGCGATGGCGCCCGTTTGGCGGGCCATCTCGATGACCGCCTCCAGCTCGCTGGCGAAGGCGAGCTGCTGGCCCAGGGTGGAGGCGCCGCGCTCAAAGGCCAGCGTGGCCATCGCCACCTTCCAGCCGCCGTTGATCGGCCCCACCACGTTGTCGGCGGCGGTCTCGGCGCCATCAAAGAAGACCTCAGCGAATTCCGAGGTGCCGGTGATCTGTTCAATCGGCCGGATCGTCACCCCCGGCTGACGCATCGGCACCAGCAGGTAGGAGATGCCCTGGTGGCGTGGCGCGTCGCGGTCGGTGCGACAGAGCGCAAAGCACCAGTCCGACCACTCGGCCAGCGAGGTCCAGACCTTCTGGCCGGTGATCACCCAGCGGTCGCCCACCTTCTCGGCCCGGCACTGGACATTGGCCAGATCGCTGCCGGCGCCGGGCTCGGAGTAGCCCTGGCACCACAGCTCGCTGCCCTCGCGGATGGCCGGCAAAAAGCGGGCCTGCTGGGCGGCGGTGCCATGGGCGATGAGGGTGGGCCCCAGCAGCGTCTCGCCGATGTGGCCGAGGCGGCCGGGCCCGCCGGCCCGGGCATACTCCTCGTGAAAGAGCACCTCTTCGGTGAGGGTGGCCTCGCGGCCGCCGTGGGCGCGGGGCCAGGCGATGGCCGCCCAACCGGCCTCGGCGAGGCGGCGCTCCCAGCGGCGGCGCTCGTCGATGGCGCCGAGCTCATCGCCGGGTCCGCCGCGGCCGCGCACGCTGGCGAAGGGGCCCGACAGCTCGGCTTCGAGGAAGGCGCGCACCTCGGCGCGGAAGGCCTCGTCTTGGGGGCTGAAGCGAAGGTCCATCTACCACCCCAACCGGCGGGCGAGCTGCTCGCGGTGCCAGGCGGCGTCGCCCAGCAGGGCTCCGCTCGACTGGGCGCGCTTGAAGTACAGATGCGCGTCGTGCTCGGCGGTAAAGCCGATACCGCCGTGAATCTGGATGTTGTCGGCCGATACGGAGAAGGCGGCGTCGGCGCACCAGGACCGCACCATCGGCGCGACCAAGCGGCCCTCCTCGGGCTCGCCGGCCCCATCCCAGACGGCGGCGGCGTACCAGACCGCCGAGCGGGCCGACTCGACCTTCACCAGCAGATCGGCGCACTTGTGCTTGATCGCCTGGAAGGAGCCGATCGGCCGGCCGAACTGATGACGGACCTTCGCATAGTCCACCGCCATCTCCAAACAGACCTCGGCGACGCCGAGCTGCTCGGCGCCGAGCGCGATGGCGGCCCGATCGAGGGCCCGCTGCAGGGCCGCGGCGCCACCGTTCAGGCGGGCGCTCTCGTCAACCCAGACGCCGTCGAGGCGCAGGGTGGCGAGGGGCCGGGTGGGGTCGACCGTGCTGTGGGCGGTGATCGACAGGCCGGCCGCCCCGGCCTCGAGGGCGAAGAGGGCGCCCTCCCCTTCGCAGCGCAGGGCCACCAGCAGCAGCGTGGCGGTGGCGCCGTCGACCACCGCGAGCAGGGTGCCGCTGAGCCGGTAGCCGCCGGCCTCGGGGAGGGCCTGTCCGCCGATGTCCTCGACCCCCCAGGCCCGCGGGCCGCTGATCCAGCCGAGGGTGGCGGTGGCCTCGCCGGCCATCAAGGCCGGGAGCCACTGTTCACGCAGCGCCGGCCCGCCGTACTCCGCCAACAAGGGCGCAGCGAGGACGCAGGTGGCGAAGTAGGGGCTCGGGTGTACGAGACGGCCCATCTCCTCCATCAGCACCACCTGCTCGACCAGGCCGAGGCCAAAGCCGCCCTCGGCCTCGGGCAGGGTCAGGGCGGCCCAGCCTTGCTCCTCGGTCGCCACCCGCCACAGATCGGGGCAGGGGCCCAGTCCCAGGCGGGCCCGGGTATGGCCGATCGGCGCGCGACTGGTCAAGAAGCGCCGGGTGGCCTCGCGCAGGGCCTCCTGCTCGTCGGAGAGGGCGAAGTGCATGGGGGCCTACAGCCGCTCGATGATGGTGACGTTGGCCTGTCCGCCGCCCTCGCACATGGTCTGTAGACCATAGCGGCCGCCCGTGCGCTCCAGCTCGTGGAGCAGGCTGGTCATCAGGCGGGCCCCGGTGGCGCCGAGCGGGTGGCCCAGCGCGATGGCGCCGCCATTGGGGTTGACCTTGGCCGGGTCGGCGCCGGTCTCCTTGAGCCAGGCCATCGGCACCGAGGCGAAGGCCTCGTTGATCTCCACCACGTCGATGTCTTCGATGCGCATGCCCGCCTTCTTCAGCGCGAAGGCGGTGGCGGGGATCGGCGCGGTCAACATCCAGATCGGGTCGGCCCCGCGCACGCTCATGTGGTGGATGCGGGCCCGCGGCTTGAGGCCATGCTCCTTCACCGCCCGCTCCGAGGCGATCAGCAGGGCGGCGGCGCCGTCGGAGATCTGGGAAGACAGGGCGGCGGTCAGTCGCCCGCCCTCGGCCAGGGGCTTGAGGCTGGCCAGCTTCTCGGGGCGCGAGTCGCGGCGGGGCCCCTCATCGTGGACGACGCCGTTGAGCGGTGCGATCTCGCGGGCGAAGTGGCCCTGATCGATGGCGGCGATGGCGCGGCGGTGGCTCTCCAGCGCGAAGCGCTCCATCTCCTCGCGGGAGAGGTTCCAGTGCACGGCCATCTGTTCGGCGCCAAAGAACTGGTTCACCGGCTGATCGCCGTAGCGGGCCCGCCAGCCCGCCGACCCGCTGAAGGGGTCGGGGATGCCCATGGCGGCGCCGGCCCGCCAGGCGGTGCCGATGGGCACCATGCTCATGTTCTGCACGCCGCCGGCCACCACGAGGTCCTGGGTGCCGCTCATCACGCCCATGGCGGCGAAGTGGACGGCCTGCTGCGAAGAGCCGCACTGGCGGTCGACGGTGGTGCCGGGGACCTCCTCGGGGAGCCCGGCGGCCAGCCAGGCGGTGCGGGCGATGTCGCCGGCATTGGGGCCCAGGGCGTCGAGGACGCCGAAGACCACGTCGTCGATGCCCATCGGGTCGACGCCGCTGCGGGTGAGGAGCTCGCGGATGGCGAAGGCGCCGAGGTCGGCCGGGTGGATCTGCGACAGACCGCCGCCCTTGCGGCCGACCGGGGTGCGGACCGCGTCGATGATGTAGGCTTCAGACATCCCAGGTTTCCTTTGTGTCGCGTGGCGCGTCGAGGCCGGCGGCGACACGGCTGCGGTGGAATTCCTCGTCGCCCCAGGCCCGAGAGAGGCTCCAGGCGCGCTTGAGGTAAAGGTGAAGATCGTGCTCGGTGGTGTAGCCGATGGCGCCAAAGACCTGGAGCGCCACCCGGCCCGCCTTGTCGACGGCGGCGGCGGCGCGCAGGTGGGCCATGGAGACATGAACCGAGGTGTTGGGGTGGCCGGTGGCGAGGCTGTGGGCGGCCCGCAGCACCAGGGGCTCGGCGAAAGCGGCGGCGACGGCGGCGTTGGCGAGGTGGTGCTGCACGGCCTGGTAGCTGCCGATCGGCCGGCCGAACTGTTCACGCACCTTGGCGTAGTCCAGGGCCAGGGCCATCATCCGGCGGCCGAGCCCCATCAACTGCGCGCTGGCGCCCAGCGCGCCGCGATCGAAGGCAGCGACACCGCCAGGGCCTTCCCAGAGCGGCGCGGCGCTGGGGGAGAAGCGGGCTGGCGGCCGCCCCGGGTCGACGCCGGCCAGGGGGCGGAGATCGGCCGGGGTGGCGGCGTACAGTTGGGTGCTATCGCCCTCGATGCGGAGGATCAGGCTGTCGGGCTCGGCGTCGGCGACCAGCGGGCCCAGGCTCACCACCCCCCAGCCGTCGCCGGAGAGCACGGTCTCCAGGGCCTGGGTCTGTCCCGCCGCGGCCAGAAGGGGCGCGATGACCCAGGCGGTGTCGACCAGGGGCCCGGGGAGGCCGACAAAGCCGGCCTCTTCGGCGAGGAGCACGGCGTCGCGGGCGTCGAGGCCAAGGCCGCCGGCCTCCGGGGCGACCATCAGGCCGATCAGGCCCAACTCAATCGCCTCGGCCCAAAGGGCGCGCACCGCGGCCCGATCGGCCCAGGCGGCCCGCAGGCGGCCGGGGGTGCAGGCGGTCGCCAGGGTAGCGGCGACCTGGGCGCGCAGCTCGCGCTGCTCCGTTGTGGGGGTGGCGTACATCAGCTCCCCTTGGGCAGGCCGAGGACCCGCTCGGCGACGACGTTGCGTTGGATCTCATTGGTGCCGGCGTAGATGGGGCCGGCCAGGGCGAACTGGTAGCCCTTGAGCCAGGGCCCAGCGGCGGCGTCTTCGCTCAAGATGGCCTCGGGGCCGAGCAGGGCGAGGGCCGCCTCGTGCAGGGCGATGTCCATCTCCGACCAGAAGATCTTGTTCAGGCTCGACTCGGCGCCCAGCTTCTCTCCGTTCACCATGCGGGTGACGGTGCTGGCCGTATGGCAGCGGTAGGCGTCGGCGTCGATCCAGGCGTCGATCACCGCGTCGCGGTGGGCGGCGGGGCGGCCCTTGTCGCGCCAGAGGTCGAAGAGGCGGCTGGCGGCGGCCATGTAGCGGCCGGGGCTGCGCAGCGACAGGCCGCGCTCCGAGCCGGTGGTGCCCATCGCCACCTTCCAGCCCTCGCCCACCTTGCCCAGCACGTCGGCGTCGGGCACAAAGACATTGTCGAGGAAGACCTCGGCGAAGCCCTCGTCGCCGTCGAGCTTCTCGACGCCCCGCACCGTGATGCCCGGCGCCCTCAAGGGGAGGAGGAAGTAGGTGAGGCCTTTGTGTCGGGCAGAGCTCGGGTCGGTGCGAAAGAGGCCATAGATCCAGTCGCAGAAGGCCCCGCGGGTGCACCAGGTCTTCTGGCCGGTCAGTCGCCAGCCGCCTTCGACCCGCTCGGCCCGGGCGCGGGTGGCGGCCAGATCGCTGCCGGCGCCGGGCTCGCTCCAGGCCTGGGCCCAGAGCACCTCGGCGGCGGCCATCGGGCGCAAGAAGCGCGCCTGCTGCTCGGGGGTGCCGAAGGCAAACAGAGAGGGGGCCAGGAGGAAGATGCCGTTCTGGGTGACCCGCTGGGGGGCGCGGGCCCGGTAGTATTCTTCTTCGAAGATCAGCCACTCAAAGAGGCTGGCCTCGCGGCCACCGTATTCTTTGGGCCAGCTCACCACCGCCCAGCCGGCCTCAAAGAGCTGCTTCTCCCAGGCGAGGTGGCGAAAGAAGCCCTCGCGGGTGTCGCCGCTGCCGAGGCCTTCGCGGGGCACGTTGGCTTCCAGCCAGGCGCGGGCCTCGTCGCGGAAGGCCAGCTCGCGGGGGGTCCAGGTGAGGTCCATTTAGCGGCCCTCCCCATCGCGCGGGGTGGACAGGGCCGCCTTCATCGACTGGGCGTTCTGTCCGGCGAGGTAGTCGGGGCTCGACAGGGCGTTGTGGGCGTGGGCGAGCTGGTGCAGGCCAAAGGCGGCGTCGACGCTGTCGCGCAGGCCCATGCGGTCTTCGGCCTGGTTGATCGCCTTTTTGGTGAGGGCCAGCGCGAAGCGGGGCATGGCGGCGATGCGGGTGGCCAGCTCCAGGGTGGCACTCGGGAGCTGGGCCCGGGGGTAGACCCGGTTGATCATGCCCATCGACAAGGCCTCGGCGGCGCTCACCTTCTCGCCCAGAAACAGAAATTCCTTGGCCTTGCGCGTGCTCATCACGAAGGGGTGGGCGAAGAGCTCCACGCCGGGGAGGCCCATGCGCACGACGGGATCGGCGAAGAAGGCGTCGTCACTGGCCAGGATGAGGTCGCAGCTCCAGGCCAGCATCAGGGCGCCGGCCACGCAGGCTCCCTGCACCTCGGCGATGAGGGGCTTGGGCAGCTCGCGCCAGCGGCGACACATGCCCACATAGGCCTCGGCCTCGCGCAGGAAGGTGGCCTCGGCGATGCCCTTGTCGGCGTGGCCGTACCAGCTTGTGGCGACGCGGCCAAAGGGCAGGTGGATGTCGCGGCCGGGGGTGCCGATGTCATGGCCGGCCGAGAAGTGGTCGCCGGCCCCGGCGAGCACGATGGCGCCGATCTCATCGTCCATCGCCGCCTCGTGCAGGGCCGCGTCGATGGCCTGGGTGAGGGCGATGTTCTGGGCGTTGCGGTAGCGCGGGCGGTTCATGGTGATCCGCCGCACCCGGCCGATCGTCTCGCAGAGAACCAGGGGCTC
>JBEIQK010001148.1:0-1518 GCA_040376505.1 Alphaproteobacteria bacterium
CCGCCGCCGCCGCCGAGCGGCAGGTGGACGGCCTCCACGACGAGGTGGAGCTGCGCGATCGCGGCGGAGCGCGGATCTCCGAGCTCTCCCACGGGATGCGCCGTCGGGTCGCCGTGGCCCAGGCGCTGCTCGGCAACTCCGAGCTGATCCTCCTCGACGAGCCCACCGCCGGCCTCGACCCCCACCTCGTCGCCCGCATGCGCGAGGTCTTCCTGCGCCGCCGCGGCCGCTGCACCCTGGTGGTGAGCAGCCATGTGCTGGTCGAGCTGGAGCAGACCTGCGATCACGTCGTGGTCTTGGAGCGCGGCCGCCTCGTCCGTCAGGGGCCGCTGGCCGAGCTGATCGGCGCCGCCGGACGCCTTCGCGCCCACTTTGCCCGGCGCCCGGCCGCCGGCCTGCTGGAGGCGGCCCTGCCGGGGGTCGAGCTGCGCTGGAGAGACGACGCCGTCGAGCTCATCGAGGCCGGCGCCGACGTCTCCGACCTCACCCGCCGCTTTTTGCGCGCGGTGGCGACCCTCGAGCTGGACCTCCTCAGCCTGCAGCGCGGCCGTAGCCTGGAGGAGGCCTACCTCGAAGATCGAGCCCGGGCCGGCGCCGCCGCCGCACCCTGAGGGCGCCCCGCGGAGGGGGCTGTTGGTTCGGGCCGCCGGAGCCGTCTCCTGAGAGGCGCCCCGCCGGGCGCCCTTGGAGCGACCATGCCCTTCGCCGCCCCCGCCTTGTCCGCCGCCAACCGGCCCATGCTGCCCGCTGGCTTCGCCGGATCGCCGCAGGAGGCGCAAGATCAGGCGGCCCGGGCGGCGGTGGAGGGGCGCCCCGGCGAGGCCGCGATCCTGCTGGAGGCCGCCCTGCGCGGCCTGCCCGCCGAGCCCCAACTCCGCCTGAGCCTCGCCCGCGCCCAGCGCGCCGCGGGGAAATTCGCCGCCGCCGTGCGCAGCAGTCGGGCCGCCGCCAGCCAGGGGGCAGGCGCCGAGGCCGTCTTTGAGGTGGCCCGCGCGCACCTCTGTTTGCAACAGCACCGCGAGGCCCGCCGGGCCCTGGACAGCCTCGTCGACGCCGCCCGCACCAGCCTGCCAGGCCTCCTGCTCCGCGGGCAGGTGGGCCTCGCCGCCCGCCGGGCCGGCGAAGCCGAGCGCGCCTTTCGCCAGGCCCTCCTCGCCGATCCGGCCTCCGCCGAGGCGATCGCCGGCCTCGCCCAGACCCAGATCGTGCGCGGCGACGTGTTGGGCGCCGCCCGCTCGGTGAGCCGCCTGCGCGACGGCGACAACCTCGCCCTGGCCCTCGTTCGGGCCCAACTGCTCACCGCGATGGGGCGGCCGGCGCCGGCGATCGAGCGCCTGAGCGGCCTGCTGCGCCGCCCGATGCCGGCCTTCGAGCGCTTTCGGGCGCTGGCCCTGCTGGGCGAGGCCTACGACGCCCAGGGCGATCTCGAGCGGGCGATGGAGGCCTGGACCTCGATGAACCAGCAGATCGGCCACCGCTTCGATGCCAGCGGCTACCTCGATCGCGTGGAGCGCATCG
>JBEIQK010000130.1:0-11538 GCA_040376505.1 Alphaproteobacteria bacterium
GCCCTTCAGCAGCGCATCGCAGCCGAGTCAACGCCCGATCTCCTGCGGCTGTGGATGCGTCGGGCGTCGAGCGCGCGCACCCTCGACGAAATCTTCGCCGTCGACTGAGGGCTGGAGGGCGCCATGCCCCAGGGCTACGCGTACCAGAGCGAGTTCGCGCGACGCTACTTCTTCGAGGGCAAGGCGGAGGGCCTCGCAAAGGGCAAGGCGGAGGGCCTCGCAGAGGGCTTGGCGGAGGGCCTCGCGGAGGGCGCCGACAAAGGCGCGCTCTCCTTCGGCCAGGAGCTCCTGCTCTTGAGCTTGTCCCAGCGAGGCTTCACCGTCGATGAAGCCCTTCAGCAGCGCATCGCGGCCGAGTCCACGCCCGATCTCCTGCGCAGTTGGATGCGTCGGGCCATGAGCGCGCGCACCCTCGACGAGGTTTTCGCCGCCGCCGACGCTCCCCCGCCCGCCATCGCGCCCCACGGCTGAAGCGAGGTCACGGCCCGCCTCTGGTATGCTCCCCCCATGCGAATCGTGGTCACCGGCGGCGCCGGCTACATCGGCAGCACCCTCGTGCCGCGCCTGCTGGCGGCCGGGCATCACGTCCACGTTGTGGACAGCCTCCTCTTCGGCGGTGAGGCCCTCCTCCCCCACTTCATCAAGCCCAACTTCAGCTTCGCCCAGGTCGACGTCACCGATCGCCCCGCCCTGGCCCGACAGCTCGAAGGGGCCGACGGCGTCGTGCACCTCGCCGCCCTGGTCGGCTACCCCCTCTGCAAAAAGCTCCCCCGGCAGGCCCGCGAGGTCAACGTCGACGGCGCCCGCAACGTCGCCGAGCTGGCCCCGCCCACCGCGCGCATGGTCTACGCCAGCACCGGCTCCAACTATGGCGAGGTCATCGGCATCTGCACCGAGGACACCCCCCTCAACCCCCTCTCGCTCTATGGCGAGACCAAGACCGAGGCCGAGGCCATCATGCGGGCCCGCCCCAACAGCGTGGCGCTGCGCTTCGCCACCGCCTTTGGCACCAGCCACCGCATGCGCCTCGACCTGATGATCAACGACTTCGCCTGGCAGGCCATCCACCGAAAGTACCTCGTGGTCTACGAGAGCCAGTTCCGGCGCACCTTCCTGCATGTCCACGACATCGCACGGGCCATCGAGCACGCGCTCACCCACTGGGACCGCCTGCACCACGACGTCTACAACGTCGGCCACGACTCGCTCAACTACACCAAGGCCGACATCGTCGGCCTGCTGCGCCAGCGCCTCGACTTCCTCGTCTACTTCGCCGAGTTCGGCAAAGACGAAGACCGCCGCGACTATGAGGTCGACTACAGCCGGATCCGCGCCTCGGGCTTCGAGGCCGAGGTCGACATCGAGCGCGGCCTCGGCGAGCTCGTCGCCGCCCTGCGCCTGCTGCCGCTCCGCAACCCCTACTCCAACGTCTGATCCATGGACTGGACCGGCGCCCGGGCCCTCGTCACCGGCGGACACGGCTTCCTCGGCCAGGCGCTCTGTCGCAGCCTCGCAGCCCGCGGGGCCGTCGTGCTCGCCCCCCGCCGCGGCGAGCTCGATCTGCTCGATCGCACCGCCACCGCCGCCGCCTTTCGCGCCGCCCGCCCCGATGTCGTCGTCCACGCCGCCGTCGTCGGCGGAGGCATCGGCTGGATGGCCCGCAACCCGGTGATCTCCGGCCGCGACAACGCCCTGCTCAACCTCCACGCCCTGGACGCCGCCGCCGAGGCCGGCGCCGGGCTCTTCATCGGCGTCTCTTCGGCCTGCGCCTACCCGCGCCTCTGTCCGGTGCCCTTCGCCGAAGAGCAGCTCTGGGAGGGCTACCCCGAGCCCACCAACGGCCCCTACGCCCAGTCCAAGCGCCTGATGATGGACCTTGGCGCCGCCTACGCCGCCGAGGGCCGCCTGCGCTGCGCCTTCCCGGTGCTGGCCAACCTCTACGGCCCCGGCGACTCCACCACCGCCGCCCGCGCCCACGTCGTCGCCGATCTGCTCCTGCGCTGCCTCGAAGGGCCCCCCGAGCTCGTGGTCTGGGGTACCGGGCGGGCCACCCGCGAGCTGCTCCACGTCGACGACGCCGCCGACGGCGTCCTCGCTTGCGCCGCCGCGCCCAACGCCGAGCCCATCAACATCGGCACCGGCGTCGAGCACAGCGTGGCCGCCCTCGCCGCCGCCATCGCACAGGCCGCTGGCTACACCGGCCCCATCCGCTTCGACCCCAGCCGCCCCGACGGCCAGCCCCGCAAGTGCCTCGACGTGCGCCGCGCGGCCGATCGCCTCGGCTGGACCGCCGCCATCCCCCTCGCCGAAGGCCTCGCCCGCACCGCCGCCTGGTACCGGGAGCGCCGGTGAGGGCGGTCTGGACGCTGCTCCTGCTCGGCGGCTGCTGGCTGGAGCGGGTCACCGGCGAAGCGGTCCCCCTCGATCCGCGCTTCTACGAGGCCGTCGAGAAGGCCCAGGGCGACCCCGGCGTCGGCGGCGGCACCGCCATCCCCTTCGCCGCCGTCGACGGCCCCAAGGTGACCGTCCGCGGCGTGCTCGCCTCCACCAGCACAGGCGCCATCGA
This sequence comes from Alphaproteobacteria bacterium, assembly GCA_040376505.1. Classification (GTDB taxonomy): domain Bacteria; phylum Myxococcota_A; class UBA796; order UBA796; family UBA2385; genus JBEIQK01. The sequence continues at coordinate 2,567 of JBEIQK010000130.1, forward strand.
CATCGACGTGCGGACCCCCGACCCCAGCCAGCCCGGCGGCGTGAAGGGCCACGGCAAGCTGCTGGTCGACGGCCCCGGCCCCTTCACCCTGGAGGTTCCCGCCGGCCTCGGGCCCTTGGAGCTCCAGGCCTTCCAGGATCTCGACTCCGACGGCCCCGGCGGCGCCGACCCCAACGGCCAGACCGTGCTCACCATCGCCGACAGCGAGGTCGACGCCGGCACGCTGACCCTCGTGGCCGGCGCCCGCGGCACCGGGAGCAGCGGCCCCGTCCACCAGGAGATGCCCGCCGGCGCCCCCGGCGGCGCCCCGATGGGCAATGGCGGCGGCGGCAGCGTGCTCCCCAGCGGCCCCGACCCCTTCGCCAGCTTCGAGGGGCCCCGCATCGAGGTCTCCGGCACCCTCACCTTCGCCGGCCCCGGCGTGATCGACCTCGACCTCTTCCAGCCCGACGCCGCCAGCACCGGCGGCCGGCGCATGTTGGGCAAGCTCAAGCGCCCGGCCGGCGCCTACTCCTTGTCGGTGCCCGCCAACTTTGGCCCCCTCATTATGGAGGCCTTCGTCGACGAGAAGGGCGACGGCCCCAGCCTCTCCGACCCCTCAGGCACCACCCGGCCAAGCCCGCTGCCGATCGCCGCCGAGGACATCGTCGCCGTCGACATCACCTTGACCCAGCGCACCCCCGAGCCACCGCCGGCCCCGCCGCCGCCCCCCGACGCCCCCGCCTCCAAGCCTGAGCCCGCCCCGCCGCCCCGATGAACCCCAACCTCTCCGATCTGCTCGTTGGCGTGGCCTTTCTCATTCTGGGCGTGGTGCATGTGCGCTTCGCCCTGCTGAGCCGCCTCTGGCCGCAGACCCCCGCCCTCGACCTCAGCGGCGAGCTGCGCCCCATCCCGATCAGCCGCAAGCGCCTCCGCCTGATGATCCGCTATCGCTACGAGGTCGCCGGCCAGAGCTACACGAGCCGCCGGGTGAGCTTCCTCGACCCCGCCTTTGACGAGGAGGACGCCGCCGCCACCCTGGCCGCCCTCAAGCGGGCCGGGCGGGTGCGCTACGATCCGGCCGATCCGAGCCGCGCCGTGGTGCTGCCCCTGCCCTGGGGGCTCGGAATTGCCCTGCTCGTCGGCGGGGCCGCCCTCTGCGCCTGGGAGCTCGTGGGCCCCGGCGCCCTCTTCACCCCGCCGGCCGAATCAACGCTCGCGCACGAGGCGGAAGCCGAGGTCCGCTGAGCGGGTGCCGGCGTCGACCATGTCGAGGGCCTTGGCCCAACTGGCCATGCTGGGCCGGGCCCAGGAGCCCGGGTGGATGATCCGCTGGGCGCCGACCTCATCGCCGAGCCAGGTGGCCACGTTGCCGGCCAGATCGAAGAGGCCCTCGGGCGTGCGATCCATCCGGTAGAGCCCCACCGCCGCCGGCCGGCCCAGCGCCTCTTCGCGGGTGTGGGCGTAGCCCTCGCGGAAGGGCGAGCCCCAAGGGTAGGGCCGCTTCTCGGCGCCGCGCACCAGCCCGCGGTGCTCGGCGAGGCTGAGCAGCCGGGCGCCATGGGCCTTGGCGTAGGCCTCGGCCTCCCACCACGAGGCGCCCACCACCGGCTGGTTGGGCACGGTGAAGGGGGCCGCCTCGGCCGGCGAGGCCAGGGTGGCCCAGTCGGTGGCGCCGTCGCGCCAGAGCAGGCCGCCGTCGCTCCAGTGGGCCTCATCGGCGTAGGCGCCGCTGGCCACGAACTGGCGCATCTCGGCGTTGGTGACGTGAAAGCGGCCCACCTGCAGGCTGGCGCCGTCGTCGAGGGTGACATCCACCCAGTAGGCCGCCTCGCCGGGCCCGCAGAGCCGCGGATCGCCGAGGTGGCCCAGGGCCTCGCCCAACTCCAGGCGCGCCCGAGCGGCCCCCTCGGTGCCCTCGAGGCGGGCCACCAGGGCCGCGCGCACGGCCTCGATCTCGGCCGCAGAGGCGCCGATCGCCCGCCGACCGAGGTCAGCCCAGGCCATCCCGTCCATGGTCGGGGCACTCTCCAGCTCGGACAGTCGGGTCATCAGCTCGGTGCGCATCAGGGCCTCCTGCCCACCCGTTAACCATGGCCCCCGAGGCGGGTCCAGCCGGCCGGTGACCCCGGTCAGCCGAGCCCCGGCGGGGTCGCATTACATGCGCGGTTGGAGGCACCGATGCGCGCACGCTTTGCCCACGAGATCATGGACTCCCCGGCCCTCACCGTTCACCGCGGCCTGCCCGTGGGGGCGCTCGCCCGCTTGCTCCTCGACCAGAACGCCGACGGCGCCTGCGTGATGGACGAAGACACCCTCGTAGGTGTGGTGACCAGCATGGACCTCCTCTGGTCGGAGAAGCCCGTGCACATGCCCACCGTCATCACCTTCATGGAGCTCGTCTTTCCGCTGGGCGGCGCCGCGGCCGAGCAGGAGCTGCACAAGATCATGGGCGCCACCGTGGGGGAGATCATGTCGGCCCCGCCGATCACGGTGGCCTTTGACACCCCCATCGCCGCCCTCGCCACCCAGATGATCGACGAGCACCTCACGCTGTTGCCGGTGGTGCGCGAGGGGCACCTGCTGGGCGTGGTCACCAAGGCCGCCCTCCTGCGGGCGGCCTTCGGCCCAACTGTGGCCTGAACACGCGACAGCGTCGCGCAACGCGCTACCCTTCCACCATGCGCGTCCTCCTCGTTCAGCCTCCCCGTTGCTACTGGCCCTACACAAGTGAGGGCGACAACTTCCTGCTCCAGCAGGCCCTCCCCGCGCTGGCCGGCGCTTTGCGCCAGATCGCGGGGGTCGAGGTGCAGGTGCTGGACTGCATGCCCTTGCACATCGGCTGGCGCACCCTGGCCGATGAGATCAAGCGCATCGACCCCGATGTGATCGGCTGCGGCGAGAACCACGCGCTCTACGCCAACGAGGCGCTGCGCTTCTTCCGGCTCTGCAAGGAGATGGCACCGCGGGCGGTCACCATGGCCGGCGGCGGGCACTTCACCAACCTCGCCCACCGCTACATCAAGGCCGGCAGCGACATCGACGTCATCTGCATCGGCGAGGGCGAGCTCACCATCGTCGATCTGGTCACCGAGTTGGGCAAGGCCCAGCCGGATCTGTCCACGGTGGCCGGCATCCAGTGGTGGGACGGCGAGAAAAGCGTGCGCAATCCGCCGCGCAAGCTCATCCACAACCTCGATGACATCCCGCTCCCCGCCTATGACCTCATGCCGATGCACCTCTACGGCAAGTCGCGCTATCTGTTCAGCCCGGGCGGCACCACCATTCACCACAGCCGGGGCTGCGTGAGCTCCTGCAGCTTCTGCGCCTGGTGGACCACCATGGCCGATCGCACCTACGACAGCGACGGCAACACCAAGCTCCGCCCGCGCTGGCGCTCCAAGAGCGTGGGCCGCGTCATGGAAGAGGTGGAGATTCTGTACCACAAGTACGGAAAGCGCTCCTATGTCTGGGTGGACGAGAGCTGGAACATCGATCCGCGCTTCAACGAGGCCTTCGCCGACGAGCTGATCCGCAGCGGCATGAAGACCAAGTGGTTCGCCTTCATGCGCGCCGACGGCATCGTGCGCGACGAGAAGAAGGGCATCATGGAGAAGCTGGTGGCGGCCGGCCTCTCCCACATCCTCATCGGCGTGGAGCGGGCCGAGGACGACGCGCTCTCGGTGCTCGACAAGCGCTTCTACACCGGCGGCATCGCCCTCGAAGCGCTGGAGATCATGAAGCGGCGCTACCCGCAGGTCTTTGTTCAGGCCACCTTCATCATCGGCGTGAAGGAGGAGAGCCCCGACACCCTGAAGAAGCAGCTCGCCCTGGCGCGGCAGATCGACGTGGACTTTCCGGCCTTCCACCCGATCACCCCGGTGCCGGGCACGCCGATCTTCGATGAGGCCCTGCGCGAGGGCTGGATCACCGAGGATGACTTTGACAACTTCGACTGGCTCACCCCGGTGCTCGACAGCAAGTACATGACCAAGGATGAGATCGCCCAGGCCCTGTACGACATGAACAAAGAGGTGGTCAACACGCCCTGGATCCTGCGCGGCCTCTTCTCCAAGGTGCCCTACAAGCGCGACATGTACATCTGGTTCGCCAAGGTCAGCGCGGCGATGGCCCTCGACGCCGTGAAAAAGAAGGTGAACCCCTTCGATGTCGAGCACTACCAGCAGCTTGTGAAGCCGCACTGGTACGACACCTGAGCCTCAGCGCTTGACGGGCTCCACCGCAGGGGCGCGCGGCGAACCCAAAGGCTCGTCTTCTGGAAAGGGTAGCGGAGAATCGTCTACATAGTACCCGATCGAATTGAGCATCTCTGCCAAGGCCGCGGGGTCCTCCAACGCGACGGGGGGAGCGACCGGCGGCGGCGCGGGCGGATCATCGCAGCCCACCAGCGTCGTCGCCACCGCCGCCACCCGCCACAGGCGCCAGCCCTCGCGGGTGCGCACGAGGCCACCCGGCAGCTCCACAAAGGAGAGGCAGGCCCCGGACTTGCTGGCGGCGCGGGCCTCTTCGAGGCTGAGCTCGCTCACCGCCAGCACATCCTTGCCGCAGTCGGCGCAGGCCCGGCGGCGATCGTCGCCCGACAGCTCCTCCCAACGCTTGGAGCAGGGATCGGCGAGGACAGAGGAGGGCTTCATCGGCGACTCAGGTCTTGGGCTTGCCGATGGCCCCTAACCGCGCGTTGGCCGCCCGAACGTAGTCTTCGGGCGCGAGGAAGATCTGTAGACCCCGCTGCCCGGCCGACACGCTGACGACCTCGTGGAGGATCAAGGTCTCATCGGCATAGACAGGGAAGGCCTTCTTCGCCGCGAAGACCGTGACGCCGCCCCGAACATAGCCGGTGAGCGGCGTCAGCTCCTTCAAGGCCACCGGCTCGACCTTGGCGTCGCCCGAGAGCCGGGCCATCGCCTTGAGGTCGAGGTCATTGTCGCCGGGCAGCACGGCGAAGGCGAGGCCGTGGCGATCGCCGCGCACCAGCAGCGTCTTCCACACCTGCTCGGGCGGCAACCCCACCCGCGCCGCCACCGCCTCGGCGGCGAGGTGCGCGTCGTCGACCGGGTACTCCACGAGGCGGTAGGCGATGCCCAGGCTGTCGAGCAGGCGGACGGCGTTGGTCTTCGCCGCCACGCCTACTTGCCGGGCTTCTCGGAGAGCAGGCCGCGCTTGCCCTTCTTGCCGCGGTAGTCGGCGGCGTCGGGCAGGGCGGCCTTCTGCTTGGCGATGGCCGGCCACTTCTTGGCGAGGGTCTTGTTGAGCTTGATGTACTCCTGCTGATCGGCGGGCACATCGTCGCCGGCGAAGATGGCCTCGACCGGGCACTCGGGCACGCAGGCCCCGCAGTCGATGCACTCTTCGGGGTCGATGACGAGCATGTTCTCGCCTTCGCGAAAGCAGTCGACCGGGCAGGCCGAGACGCAGTCGGTGTACTTGCAGCGGATGCAGGCTTCGGTGACGATGTAGGCCATGGGGGCGCTCCAGAGCGGGAGACCCTCCTACCTCCCTGCTTGGAGGCGGGCGAGGCCCCGCGCCTGCGGTGGTTAGCGCGGGTAGGGCGCCGGCGGAAAGCGGTGGCCGCTGTGCAGGTAGCGGCGCAGGCGCGGCCGATCGGCCATCTGGGCCTGGTGTTCGGTCAGGGCAGGCTCGGCCCGCCACAGATCGAGCTCGTTGTCGCTCATCAGCTCGCACAGGTGAAGCATCAGCACGTCGGCGTAGGTGATCTGCGGCCCGAAGAAGCCCGAGGGGCTGATCTGGGCGGCGAGTCGGTGCATCCAGCGGGGCAGGGTGTAGGCCCGCAGGGCCTCGCGGGCGGCCGCGCGGGCGTCGGCGTCGGCCTGGCGCAGCTTGCCCATCTCGGCCCGGACCTCCTTGATCGCCTCGGCGATCTGATCGGCGCGGGCGGCCTCTTCGGGGGTGGCGCCGTAGAGGCCGTGGGTGCGGGCGAGGTGGCGAAGGATCGCCTCGGACTGCACCAGGGCGAAGCCGTCGTCCTCCTCCCAAAGGGGCACGGCGCCGAAGGGCAGGCGCCCGCTGGCGACGAGGCGCTGGAAGTCTTCCGGCTGGTTGCCGGGGTTCCAGGTGCCCAGGTGAACGGCCTGATAGGACAGGTCGGCCTCGGCGAGGACCAGCCGGATGGGCTCGGCGAGGCCGCGCGAAGAGAAGTAGGTGAGCCGTGGCATGGTCAGGCCTCCAAGGCCAGGGAGTCTACGATGCGGAGCGGTCCGGTGTGTGTAGCGTTGGATGCGATGGGCGGCGACGCGGGTGTGGAGGCGGTGGTCGCCGGGGCGGCCCAACTCTCCTGCGAAGACAAGCCTGTGCGCGTGCTGCTGGTCGGCGATGAGGCCCGCATCCGCGAGGCCCTGCGCACGGCCCGCTATGATCCGGCCTGGCTGCAGGTCGTGCCCGCCGATGGCTGCGTGGCGATGGAGGAGGACCCCCGCGAGGCCCTCGCCGCCCGCCCCCGCTGCTCGATCGCCGTGGCCGCCGACCTCGTCAAGACCGGTGAGGCCGAAGCCCTGGTCTCTGCCGGCCACACCGGCGCCACGATCCTGGCCGCCGCCCAGCGCTTTGAGCGCCTGCCCGGCGTGCGCCGCACCGCGCTGGCCGCCGTCTACCCCACCGAGCAGCGCCACGGCCCGCGCCAGGACCCCTTCGCCCTGATGCTCGATGTGGGCGCCACCCTGCACGCCAGCGCCGAGGATCTCGTGGCCTTCGCGGTGATGGGCAGCGCCTACGCCCGCATCATCTCCGACAACCCGAGCCCGCGGGTGGCCCTGCTCAGCAATGGCAGCGAGCCCAACAAGGGCACCGAGGCCATCGTCACGGCCAACCGCCTGCTGCGGGCGACCAGCGGGGTCAACTTCTACGGCAATGTAGAAGGCCTGGACATCCCGCGCGGCACCGTCGATGTGATCGTCTGCGACGGCTTCTTGGGCAATGTGGTGCTGAAGATGCTCGAAGGGGTCTCCGAGGTGGTCACCGACATCGCCAAAGATGCCGCGGCGCGCAAATTCCTCTGGAAAGTGGGCCTCACCATGCTCTCTCAGGGCTTGCGCCAGCTTCGCACCATGACCGACTGGAAACAGTACGGCGGCGCACCGCTGCTGGGCCTCGACCATGTGGTGATCAAGGCCCACGGGCGCAGCAACGCCCGGGCCATCCGCAACGCGGTGAAGGTGGCGGCCAAGGCGGTAGACGGTGACCTGACCGGTCAAATCGCCGCCAACAGCGCGCTCACGGGCCGCCCGGCCGCGGGCTGAGGCGCCCCCTCCCGACACAAAACAAATCGGGCCTCGACCGCCTGCGATCCCCGGTTAGCGCCCCCGACCCGCCCCCGGAGCCCCCATGAAGCGTTGCCATCGCCCCGACCTCTACTCCTGGGCCCTCTACGATGAGGCCCGCGACGTCGACTTCAACGGCTACCTCTGGGTTCGGCCCGAGGGCAACATCGCCTTCGACCCGATGCCGATGACCCCCCACCACCGGGCCCACCTCGATCGCCTGGGCGGGCTGGCCTGGATCGTGGTCACCAACTCCGACCACACCCGCGCCGCCTGGGAGCTGGCCAACCAGACCGGGGCGAAGATCGCGGCCCCGCGCGGCGAGTCGACGAGCTGGCCCTGGCCGGTTCACCGCTGGCTCGACGAGGGAGACTGCCTCGTGCCCGGACTGCGCACCTTCGCCCTGGAGGGCTCCAAGACCCCGGGCGAGCTGGCCTTGCTGCTCGAAGAACGCACGCTGATCACCGGTGATCTCGTGCGCGCCCACGTCGCCGGGGCCTTGATGATGCTGCCCCCCGACAAGACCCCCAACCGCGCCGCCGCCTTCGCCAGCGTGGCCCGCCTCGCCGCCCTGCCCGATGTGGAGGCGGTGCTGGTGGGGGATGGCTGGCCGGTCTTCTCGGGGGGCGGAGCCCTGCTGCGGGCCCTGGCCGCTCCGGCGCCTTGAAGCGGCGGACCTGCCGGCCTAAGGGGGGCGCTCTCTGCCTTGGAGCGCCTGGATGAACCGCCCTCTCCTCACCTTCCTCTTCGTTGGCGCGCTGTCGCTGCTGGCCTGCAGCGGGGCCGGTGAAGAGGCCGCTCCCCCCAATGGCTCCGCCAAGACCGAGGTCGCCCCGCGGGAGGGCAAGGCGGCGGCGAAGAAGGCCACCTACAATGGGCGCTTCGCCAACGACCCGAAGCTGGGGCCCTGGGATGTGGCGGCCATCGCCGCCGACGAGCGGCGGGTGGTGCGCAACGAGATCTACGCCCGCCACGGCCGGGCCTTCCAGACCGAGGACATGAAGGCCCACTTCGAGGCCCAGCCCTGGTACACCGCCGATCCGGCCTACAGCGACGCCCGGCTCACCGCCAACGACAAGGCCAACGCCACCCTCATCCAGAGCTTTGAGCCCGATGGGCAGAACCCGGTCAAGGCCGGCGAGTTCAGCGGTGAGGTCGGCCTGATGTTTGTCGACAAACAGACCGCGGTGATCATCGAGGGCAGCGACATGTACGAGGCCACCCGCACAGAGCGCCGCTGGGAGGGCATGGGCGACTGGGTGGTGACCTGGAGCAACACCGCCGACTGGGCGCAAAGCGGAGATCGGCAACTGTGGAAGCTCGATCACAAGAAGCACAAGGTGGTCTCGGTGGTCGCGGCGCCCTGATTGGCGCGGTGGCCCTGGCGGTGGCCGCGGCGGCGCTGACGCGCTGGGGCCTGCTCTGGGACGACGCCTGGGCCCCTGGCTATGACGGCGGCTACTACGTCCTGCAGGTCACCTCCACGCGGGCCGGCGCGCCGATCTTCGCCGACCGCTCGCTGGTCTTTGACGCCCTGGCCGGCCTCGCGAGCCTGCTCGGCGGCGATGTGGTGCTGGCCAACAAGGTGGGGGCCCTGGTCTGTGGATCGGCGCTCGCCGGGCTCTGCGCCCTGGCGGCCGGGCGGTGGACCGGGCGGGCCGAGGCGGCAGCGCTGGCCGGGCTGTGGGTGGCGACCGC
>JBEIQK010000483.1:0-5036 GCA_040376505.1 Alphaproteobacteria bacterium
AGCTGCGCCAGGAAGCGCGTCGGCATCGTGGCGAAGAGCGGGTCGTGGGCGGCTTCTTCGCTGCGTTCCAGCCAGAAGGCGCCGACCTCGGCCTGGGGCTCGTCGTGAATGACCTCGCCGCCGAGGCCGAGGACCAGGGCCTGAAACCCAAAGCAGGAGGCGAAGGTGGGAAAGCCCCGTTGGGCGGCCTCGGCCAGGGTGGCGTTGAAGCGTTGAATGGCTGGATGGTCGTCGAGCACCGAGTACTCGCCCGATCCGCCCACCAGCAGGAGATCGAAGTCCCGAAAGAGCGAATCGCCGAGCGATGCCGAGAGCGCGTCTACCGGCGTCAGGGCCTCCTCGGGGAGGCCGAGCCGGGCGGCGAAGGCGCGGTGCTCGTCGTCGCGGGCTGGATCGCCAGGGTTACGGGCCTGGAGAAGCGCGATGCGCAAGGGCGTTGCGGAGGAGTGAGGCATGGGCGCGCTCCGGCGGGGCGGTCCCCTACCCTGCTCGGCCCGCCCCCGTCACGCAAAGCGCGGCCGCCGCAGCCGCACCGGGCCCTGAACCTTGGCCTGGCAGGCCAGCCGATCGCCCGCCCGCGCCCGGCTGTCGCCCAGCACCATCGTTTCTCGCGGGCTGATCGGGCTGAGCGCGCTGGCCCCATCGAGGATCTCAACGCGACAGGTGCCGCAGGAGCAGGTCCCGCCGCAGTAGTGGTCGAGGTCGAGGCCCAATTGCTGCGCGGCCTGCAGCAGGGTCTGGCCGGCCGCGACCTCTCCAGCAGGCCCCCCGTCAAAGGCGACCCGATGGGGGCCCGCGTCGACCGGCTGCGAATTGCCGAAGAGTCGCGACAGCGCCTTGCGGGCGCCCCGGCGAAGGTCAGACTTCAGGTGGCCCCAGGGGCCGTTACGCTCGGACACGACTGCTCCAGTTGGGGCCTGTTGGGGCCCGCCGGGATTGCTGCATTCCTTGTGGCGTGTCTACCCTGAAGCGGGACTCCATCCGAAGCCGAAGAGAACGTGACTGAGCGCAGCGCCGATCCCCTGCCCTCCCCTTCGCCGCGGCGGCCACAACGCAGCGGCCTCGCGCGGGCGTTGGGGCCGCTCCTCGCTTCGCTGCTCCTGCACGCGATCGGCGCCGTGCTGCTGATCAGCGCCTGGCCCTACCTGCGGCCGCCGCCGCCCGAAAATGAGGTGCGGCCGGTGAGCCTCCTCGCCGAAGATCCGCTCGCGGCCGATGCGATCCCGTCTTCCCCTCCCCTCTTTGCCGAAACGGAGGACCCGGCCGAGCCCGAGCCCGAAAAGCCGCCGGAGCCCGAGAAGCCGCCCGAGCCCAAGGGGCAGCTCGTCGACACCCCGCCGCCGCGCGAGGAGAAGATCCCCGAGAAGGCCGACTACCTCGCCGAGCACAACAACGCGGTCCCCGAAGAGAGCCGCACCCGCGAGCTGCGGGTGAACCCCGAGGTGCTCTCCGCCGAGTTCTCCGAAGCCGACAAGCTGCAGTACGAGGAGGCCCAGGATCTCAACATCACCGAGCCCTCCACCGGCGCCACCGTCGGCGGCGATCCGGCGGAGGCCGGCAAGGACGGCCGGGTGGCTGCCCTCCCCTCCCCCTACAGCCTGACCAACAAGGAGGGTCTGGAGAAGCCCGTCCCGGCCTCGTCGACCACCCAGAGCCTCGCCGGCTCGCCGAACAACGACCTCCTTAAAGAGAAGTACGGCCGCGCCGTCAACCTCAACACCTTCGAGATGCTCGGCGCCACCTACCTGAACCGCATCCGGCGGCTGGTCAACTTCTACTGGACCCAGAACGTCGACAACCTGCCCAACAGCGTGCGCTTCAGCCGGCCGCGCTACGCCACCACCGTGGAGGTGGTGCTCGACGCCGAGGGCACGATGAAGTCGATCCGCATCGCCGAGCCTTCGGGGAGCGAGCCACTGGACCAAGCCGTGGTGATGGCCTTCCAGATGGCGGGGCCCTTCCCCAACCCGCCGCCCCAACTCATCGCCAAGGATGGCCTCATCTACCTGCCGACGATGACCTGGGAGGTGCAGTTGGGCATGGCCCGCGCCCCCTACATGGGGGTCGATCCGCGGGCCGGGGTGCAGTTCCCCGGCATCCTCAAGGCGCCGCGCTAGGCCTCGCCCACCGGCAGGCGCCGCTCGCCCACGCCGAGGAGCGCGTCCAGCTCTCCGTCGTCGGCGCCCCCTTCTGCCTCTGCTTCGCCGTCGCCGAGGTGGTGGCCCCAATGGTCGGCGTGGCGGTTGTTGGGATCGAGGTCGGCGGCCTTGGCGAAGGCCTCTTTGGACTGCTTCATCAGGTCGGCCCAAACCGCGGGATCGCCGAAGACCACCTCGTCGCTGTCGGCCTGCAGGCGCAGCACCTCGGCCTTGAGGTTCCAGGCGAGGCTCTGGACCTCGTTCTCCGCCAGGTCGTCGATCCACTGGCCGCCGGCGTCGAGCAAGCGCACCGCCTCTTCGGCGTGCTCCAAGGCCTCGTCGAGCTGCCCCGCCTCAAGCAGGATGCGAGACAGCTCCATGTGCGGCTCGGGCAGGCGCGGCTCTTCGCGCAGCACGCCGCGGAGCAGCTCAGCGGCATCATCGGTGCGCAGCGCCCGAAGCGCCTCCAAGGCCAGGAAGAAGCGCTGGCCCAGGGCCTGGAGGCGGCCTTCCTCGGCCGGGTCGGACAGGAAATCGTTGGGGGTGTCGGACATCAGAGCTCCGCGCGGCGCAGCGCCACCCGAAAGCGCGTTCCTTGGGGGTCGCTGTCCATCTGCAGGTCGCCGCCTATCTCGCCGAGCAGGTGCCGGACGATCGACAGCCCCAGGCCGGTGCCGGCCCCCGGCGCTTTGGTGGTGAAGAAGGGCTCAAAGATGCGCGCCGCCACGGCCTCGGGCACGCCCGACCCATCGTCGATCACCGAGAAGCCATCGGCCTCTTCGACGAGGTGCACCACCTCAGCCGCCGCGTCGATGGCGTTGGTGAGCAGGTTCACCAGGATCTGGTGCAGGGCGACGGGATCGGCCAGGAAGATGGTGGTGCCGCCGCTGGACCGGTGGACGATGGACTTCTGCTGCGACCGCGCCCGTGTCGCAAGCTGGCCCACCACGGCCTCCAGCGCCGGCCCCAGCAGCAGCGGCACCGCCACGAGGCGCGGGCGGGCGCCGGTGGTGGCGTAGCGCTCAACCACCGCCTCGGCGTGGGCGAGCTGGCGCAGCAGGGCGGCGGCCAGCTCGGGCCCTGGAACGAGGCGCCCGGCGGCCAGGAGTTGGGCGCTGCCCTTGATCGCGGCCAGCGGCTGGCGAAGCTCGTGGAGCATCTCCGCCGACAGCAGGCCCAGTTCGGCGAGTCGGCCCATCTCCAGCCACCGCTCGCGTGTGACGGGGTCGCTCAATCGGGAGCCCGCACGAGGTTCTCGACCTCGACCTCGGTGAAGCAGGGGTCACCTTCGTTGCCGAGCGCATCCCATGCGCTCACCTGCACGCCAAACACGCCGTTTTCGACCACGGCGCCGTCCTGATCGACGCCGCTCCAGCTTAGGAGCTGGGCCGCCGCCGCCCCGGCCTCGCGCCAGCGCCAGCGCTCGACGCCTTCGCCGTCGGTGACCCTCACCTCGAAGAACTCGGGCACGGCGTCGGCGACGGCGCTGAAGTGCACATCATCGGACTCCTCGCCAGCGCCGTCGTCGCCGTCTGGGCGGAAGAGCGCCACGTCCGGCGGGCAGCTCAGCAGATTGGGGGCGGTGGAGGGCACCAGCCCGAAGACCCCGGCGTAGGGGCTCGCGGTGCCCGCAAACTGACCGTCGAGGCGGTTGCCCGCCGCGTCGGAGATCTGGGAGCTGAGCGCCAGCGTCCACTGACCGAGCCCGGTGTCCAGGGGTACCGGCGCGGTCAGGGTGAGGGTGGTGCGGTCGGCAGACCAGGAGGGCACGACGTCGGTGAGCGGCATGCCCAAGGGGTCGGTGATCACCAGCGTGCTGCTCGTGAAGGAGGAGGGCAGCATCGAATCGGAGAACACCAGGGTGATGGCCTGGACCGGCGAGGTCGACAGGCCCGTGGGATCCTGCGCCAGCACGAGGGGTGCAGCGGCGTCGCTGGTGAGCGCGATCGCCAGCTCGCCATGGGCCGCGCTGCTCAGCACGCCAGCGTGAATCGCAGCGGAGCCCTCAAAGCGGTTGGAGAGCACATCGAAGTCCACCTCTCCTTCGCCGGCGGCGTCGAGCACCACCGCGAGCCCAGCCCCCGTCGCGACCAGCGAGGAGGTGCCGGACGAGAGGTCGCCGCGGCTGGACCGCAGGTAGACGGTGCCGCCCGCCGCGCGGTCGCCGGCGCAGTCCTGGGCCGTCACCTGCACGGCGGTGGAGCCGGCCGAGGGCGAGCCGTTGATCAGGGTGGACAGCGTCGACGAGAGGGTGATCGGCCCGGCGGGCTCGCCGTCGTCATCGGCCACCCAGACGTTGGCCGCCGCCGTCGAGGCGCAGGCGTTGGCGTCGACCACCAGCAGTTGGGCCAGGTAGCCGCCCTCGCGGTCCCAGGCCCAGGAGCGGGCGTCGCTGCTTTGGCGTAGCCAGCCCTGGCCGTCGGGCTCAAAGTGGTAGGCCACCAGGGCCGAGCCCGCCGCCATCGACCCGCTGGCGCCGAGCGTGCTGGTGGCCGTGGTGCCGGCGGTGCGACAGGCCACGAGGACCGCGCTGCCATCGACATCCAAGCTGGCGATGGGCGCCTGGGCGCAGTGGAGGTCCACCACATCGAGGGCCGTGCTCACGCCGGTGAGGAGACCATCGCTCACGCGGAGGAGGTCTTGCAGCCCGAGGAGATCGAAGCTGAACTCCGCGAGCAGCATGCCGTCGACGAAGCCGCTGAGCGGGAGGGAGGGCCCCAAGCCCTGGTGCGAGCTGAGCACCAGGGGGGCCTCATGCCCGGTGACGGTGTTTCCGAAGGCGTCCACCGCGGTGATCCAGACGGGCAGCGGCGCGTCGAGGGTGGCCCAGGTGCTGGCCAGATCCAGGCGGTAGCCGGCGGTCGGGCCGGCCTCGACGTCAAAGAAGGGCGACAGGCC
>JBEIQK010000324.1:0-6905 GCA_040376505.1 Alphaproteobacteria bacterium
AATGAGCAATGGCATTCTGTGTCGACATGAATTGAATCATACCTGGTCTTGTTGAAATAGTAATCCCTTGATCCGAAGGTGTTTCCAGTCACCGCTCCGCACGACACAGTCTCCACCGTGTCGTTGATGCCCACCCGCGTAGAAATCGGGTCCGACGCATCCCCCGGGTCCGTTCCCCAACCCACTTCATCCCCGTCGGTGTAGCCATCCGTGTCGGAGTCCGGCTCCATAGGATCCAGCGATGCCGCTAGCTCCTCGCCGTCGGTCAAGCCATCCCCGTCGGAGTCCGCGAGGCAAGGGTAGGTGCCAATCCGAACCTCCTCCCCGTCGTTGATGCCGTCGTCATCGGAGTCTTCGTCCAAGGGGTCGGAGTCGCCGTGGTAGTCGTCCGTACAGGGCGCAGCTGTCCGGAACTCCTCGGCGTCGGATCGACCATCTGCATCGGTGTCTGGCAGACACAAGTCCGTACCTTGTTCGACCTCCTGGATATTGTAGAGGTTGTCCCCATCACAGTCTTCGTCGAAGATCCGACTCTCTCTTCGGGGCAGGCCGAACACTCACCAGCGGCGGTGTCCGAAGAGGGGGGCGCTCCGCTATCTACGTTCTCCAACACGGGATCCTCCTCGGCGGGGACCTTATCGACACAGGCCAGGAGGAGGGAGGGTATCAGGAGCGGAAGAAGCGTTGAACGCATGGGTACCTCGAGGTGGCCTCTGAGTTGTACCGTTGGAGGTTCCTGAAGGCAATCCCCCCCCTAAAAATAGTTTTTAGCTTTGCCGACCCTGGGTCCAGCAGAAGAATCCGGTACGGCTGCGCAAGCGAGGAGGTGGATGTGCAGCCTGAAGGCCAGCGGTCGATCGGGCCCGAGGCCGAAGCGCAGCACGCGACGGGGCCTTCGGTTCGGGGCAGCGTCACTCGCGCAGGCCCACCGGGCGCCGTGGGTTGGATGTCCCCCACCTGGCTGGCCCGGCGACAGGGCCTGCCCCAGCGCGAGCCAGGACTGTGCAGATCTGTGGCAGATCGGTCATCGCGGGGATGGCTCGTAGGGCCTGTTGTTCGGCTTGGCGGCCGATGCCTTGGTGCAAGCAGACCACTACATGAACAAATCTAAAGACGGACCCTTCCACGGCCTGCCTGTGTTCAAGGGGCGCGCGGTCGATGGCCTCGATTGGCGCGCGCGAGAAAATGACGATGTCATCGTCTATCTGTGTTATACTTCTAATCGAGCAAGGTAGACATTCCCAGCGCATCGGCGCAGCCGAGGGGGGCCGCGAGATCGAGGCCGCCGTGTGGCCCAAAGCCCAAGGCGGGCAGGGCGGCTTCCCCGGCGCGGACGAGGGCTCGGGCCACCGCGCCTCACCCCGTCCGGGCAGCCCACGATGAACGGCCTCGCGCCGGCCGGCCGGCCAGCAGCAGGGGCCTTGGGTCCGCGGCTTCCATGAGGTACAACCGGCGCGCAGGAGGTCTCCGTGAAGAAGCTGCTGGCAGGAATCTTGGAGTTTCGCGAGAAGGTGCGTCCGCAGTACCGAGAGCAATTCGCCCACCTCGCCTTGGAGCAGCGCCCGGACTGCCTCTTCGTGGGCTGCGCCGACAGCCGGGTGGTGCCCAACATCTTCGCCTCCACCCAGCCCGGCGACCTCTTCGTGGTGCGCAACGTCGGAAACCTCGTGCCTCCCGCCGGCGCCCCGGAGGCGGCGGCCGGGGCTGCCGTGGAGTTTGCGGTGAACCGCCTGGGCGTCCACGACATCGTGGTCTGCGGCCACTCCGAGTGCGGCGCCATGCGCGGCATCCTGCAGGGCGGCCCCGCCGACGGCTTGCCCCACCTCGACGCCTGGCTGGCGGTCGGCCGACGCTCCCTGCACCGCCTCGCCAAGGGCCCCTCGCTCGACACGCACCGGCCCGCCCACGACCAGCTCTCCCAGCACAACGTGCTCCAGCAGATCGAGCACCTCTCCACCTTCCCCGAGGTGGCGGCCCGCGTCGCCGCCGGCACCTTGCGCCTGCACGGCTGGTGGTTCGATCTCGCCGCCGCCGAGGTCCTGGCCTATGACGCGGCGGTCGGTCAGTTTCAGCCGATCACCAGCCCCACGTCGCCGCCGGTGCCGATCTAAGCCCGGCCGCCGCTGGCGGGCCCTATGGCGTGGGCGCCTCGCGAAAGACGCAGCGCAGGCCCACGCTGGCGGCCTGGGTGTCGGCGTCGGCGACCCAGCGCGCGCGCAGGGTTGGGGCCTCGCTGTCCCAGGATCCGCCCCGCAGCACATAGCGATCGGGCGTGGCCTTGCGCAGCAGGCCCTTCTTGCGGCCCTTCTCCTGCAGGGTGCTGGTCCACTCCCAGAGGTTGCCCAGCATCTGCACAGCCCCCACCGCGCTGGCGCCCTCGGGCAGGCCGTCGGGATGCAGGGGCCCGGCCGGCTCACAGCCGTGGGCGTGTACCCGTGAACAGTCGGGCGGCGCTGAACCCCAGGGCCAGTCGCGGCGGACTCCGGCGACTGGATCCCAGGCGGCGGCCTTTTCCCACTCCAGCTCGCTCGGCAGTCGACCGCCGCTCCAGGCGCAGTGGGCGCGGGCCTGCTCCCAACTCATGCCCCGCGCCGGGCCCTCGGGGGAGTCGTCGGAGACGGACAGGCGCCCGCACCGACCGGCCTCGACGCAGGCGCTCCAGTCGCCCTGGGTGCGCTCGGTGCGATCGATCCAGAAGGTGGACAGCGTCGCGGTGCGGCCCGAGGCGAGGGTGAAGGGACCGCCGGGCACCTCGACCGCCCGCGGAGGCGGCGCTTCGGTCTCCGGGTCGGGCGGCGGTGGGGTGGGAGCTTCGGGGATCGGTGGGGCCGCATCGACCGGCGCTGACTCCTGAGTGAACAGAAGGAGGCCGGCCGCCCCGAGGAGCCCCAGCAGGCCGAGGCCGAGGCCGCCGACCACCATCGCCGCGACCAGCGGCCCCTTCCGTGAGGCCTTTGGTGCGACAGTATTGGGGACAGGGCCTTTGGCCTGCAGGGCGGCGCGGAATTCGGCGCAGGAGGCGAAGCGCTCGGCGGGATCGGGCCGCAGGGCCTTGTGCAGAGCGGCGGCGAGGGGAGGGGAGAGCCCGGGGATCGGCGGCGCAGCCCCGTCGAGGGTGGCGCGCATCACGCTCACCATGTCGGGGCCGGCGAAGGGGGCCTTGCCAGCCAGCATCTCGTAGAGGATGGCGCCAAGCGCGAACAGATCGGCCCGGGCGTCGACGGCGGTGGCGTCGGCCCACTGTTCAGGGGCCATGTAGCCGGGGGTGCCCATCGCGGTGCCGGCCCGGGTCTGGCCGGTGCGGGTGGAGCGGGTGAGGGCCTTGGCGATGCCGAAGTCGGTGATCATGGCCGCGCCGTCTTCTTCGCGCAGGAGCACGTTGCCGGGCTTCAGATCGCGGTGGAGCACGCCGGCGGCGTGGGCGACCTCGACGGCGTCGAGGAGCTGGTGGAAGAGGCGCAGGGCCTCCGCCCGGGGCAGGGGTCCGCCCTCGGCGAGGCGGCGCTCCAGCGTGGTGCCGGCGATGAGCTGCAGGACGAGGCCGGGGTAGCCCTCGTGCTCGATGACGTCGCTGACTGCGACGATGTGGGGGTGGACGAGTTGGGCCTGCATGCGGGCCTCCTGGAGGAGGCGGTCGCGCAGGCTGGCGTCGCGGCTGTGCAGGAGCTTGACGGCGTGCTCGGTGCCGAGCGCCCGGTGCCGGACGGCGTAAACGGCGGCGGTGCTGCCGACGCCGAGGAGGGAGACCACCCGGAAGCGGCCGAGGGTGTCGCCGGGCTGGAGGTGGGGGGTGGCGTCGGGGGGCGGGGTCACGGGGGGAGTCTATCGAGGCGGGGCGGCGTGGGATGGCGCGTTCTCACCCCTTGGGGAGCGCCGAACCCTCACGACAGGGCCGGTCCGCCTCCCAGCGCTCCGCGAATCACGGCGCCCCCCAAACCCGCGCCGGGTCAGGCCTTGGCCACCGCGGCCCGCCACGCGCGGAGACGCCCGTCGCGGCCCTCATCCGAGAGCTGGGGCGCAAAGCTGCGATCCACCGCCCAGGCCGCCGCGATGGCGTCTTCGTTCTCCCACATCCCCACGCCCAGTCCGGCCAGGAAGGCGGCGCCGAGCGCGGTGGTCTCCAGCACAGTCGGCCGCACGCAGGTGACGCCGAGCAGATCAGCCTGGGTCTGCATCAACAGATCATTGCGGGCGGCCCCACCGTCCACCTGGAGCCGGGCCAGCGGGCGCCCCGACTCGGCGCTCATCACCGCCAGGATGTCGGCGATCTGGAAGGCCACGCCCTCCAGGGCGGCGCGGGCGAGGTGGGCCTTGGTGGTGCCGCGGGTGAGGCCGAAGATGGCGCCCCGCGCGTCGGGCCGCCAGTAGGGGGCGCCAAGGCCGGTGAGGGCCGGCACAAAGATGACCCCGCCGCTGTCGGGCACCGAGGCGGCCAGGGCCTCGACCTCGGCGGCGGTGCTGATCAGTCCCAGGCCGTCGCGCAGCCACTGCACCGCGGCGCCGGCGATGAAGGCGCTGCCCTCGAGAGCATAGGTGGTCTGTCCACGCAGGCGCCACGCGACGGTGCTGAGGAGGCCGGCCTCACTCGACACAATGGCGCCGCCGGTGTTGAGCAGTACAAAGGCACCGGTGCCGAAGGTACACTTGGCCATGCCCGGCGTGAAGCAGGCCTGTCCAAAGAGCGCCGACTGCTGGTCACCCGCCATGCCGGCCACGGGGATGCCGTCGGGCAGGAAGTCGAGCCCCACGGTGGAGCCGAGCACTTCGGCGTTGTCGCAGATGCGGGGGAGGGTCGCCATCGGCACGCCGAAGAGCGAACAGAGCTCCGGGTCCCAGTCGCCGGTGTGCAGGTTGAACAGAAGGGTGCGGCTGGCGTTGCTGGCGTCGGTGGCGTGGGCCCCGCACAGACGGAAGGCCAGCCAGGCGTCGATGGTGCCAAAGGCGAGGGTGCCAGCCTCGGCGGCGGCGCGGGCGCCCGGCACATGGTCGAGGAGCCAGGCGGCCTTGGTGGCCGAGAAGTAGGGATCGAGCACGAGGCCGGTGCGGGCCCGCACCCAGGGCTCGCGGCCCTCCTCTTTGAGGCGGCGGCAGGTGTCGGCGGTGCGGCGGTCTTGCCAGACCAGGGCCCGGTGGATCGGCTGGCCGGTGGCCCGATCCCAGAAGAGGCAGGTCTCGCGCTGGTTGGTGATGCCGATGGCGCGGAGGGTCACGGGGCCGGCCTGGCGCAGCGCCCCGCGCACGGCGGCCTGCACGCTGGCCCAGATCTCGTCGGTGTCGTGCTCGACGAGGCCGGGGCTTGGGTAGTGATTGGGGAATTCCACGTTGAACTGGGCCACCACCCGCACGGCTGCGTCGAGGAGCAGCGCGGTGGTGCCGGTGGTGCCTTGATCAATGGCCAGGACGACGTCGGGGGCGGCGGACATGGGGGCTCCAAGCGAGGGGCCCCGTTCTACCACGGTGCCCGGCCCGGGAGCGCAGGCTAAGCCGCGGTCGGAGCGGCGCTTGAGCACCCCCTTCTCTCGAACCCTGCGCGCGCTGGACGCCGATCGCGGCCTCGGCGGCCTCCTGATGGCCACCGGCGCCGGCCTGCTGCTCTGTTGGGGGCTCTGGCTGGGCCTCGCCCGGGTGACCGTCTACGCCGACAGCGAGGCCGCGCGCGTCGAGAGCATCGGCGGGGCGCGCCCCTTGCAGGCCGAGGTCACCGGCCGGGTGGTGGCGGTCTTCGCCCAGGTGGGCGATCCGGTGCTGGAGGGCGACCCCCTCATCGAGCTCGACGCCACCGCGCTTGAGCTGGAGCTCCAGGCCATCGACGCCCGCCAGGCGGCCCTCGCGGTGCAGGTCGACGCCCTGGCGGCCGCGGTTGTCGCCGCCGAGGCCGGGCTGCAGGGGGTCGCCGCCGCCGCACGTCAGGCCGAGGGGGAGATGGGTGCGCGCAAAGCCGAGGCCGAGGCCGCCGCCCGCCAGGCCGAGGCCGAGTACGCCGCCGCCGCCGCCGAGCCGGGTGGGTTTGCCCGCCAGGAGGTCGATCGCCTGCGGGCCTCCGCATCGTCGCGGCGCGCCCTGTCTGAGGCCATGGGCTACGCCCGGCGGCACGTCTCGGCCAGCGCCGCCCTCGACGGCCTCGACCGCCAGGGGGCCCTGGCCACCCTTCAGCAGACCCTGGCCGCCGCCACCGGTGAGCTGACCGCCGCCCAGGCTGAGCTTCAGCGCCTCGACACCCTGATCGAGCGCCACCAGCTCCGGGCCCCGGTGAGCGGCACCCTGGGCGAGCTGCGCGGCTTGATGGCCGGCGACCTCGTTGCGGCCGGCGAGCTGCTCGGCGCCGTGATCCCCGAGGGGGAGCTTGGCGTGGTGGCCTCCTTTGGGCCGGCGGCCCTGGGGCGGGTGGCGGTGGGGGCGGCGGCCCGGGTGCGCCTCGACGCCTTCCCTTGGACCACCCACGGCAGCCTGCCGGCGACGGTGCTGCGGGTGGCCAGCGAGCCGCGCGAGGGCGGCCTGCGGGTGCAGCTCTCCCTCGATGACGACGGCGGCCTGCCCCTCCAGCACGGCCTCACCGGCGTTGTCGAGGTGGCGGTGGGCGACGAGGCGCCAGCGATGCTGCTTCTGGAGGCGGCAGGCGCCCGGGCGTCGCGATGAAGCGGCGCTGGTGGGTGCCCGAGGTGGTGCAGACGAGCGACATGGACTGCGGTCCGGCGGCGCTCACCGCCCTCCTCGCCGGCTTCAACCTGCCGGTCCACTACGGCCGCCTGCGCGAGGCCTGCCAGACCGACGTCGACGGCACCTCGATCGACACCCTCGAAGAGGTGGCCTGCCGCATCGGCCTCGACGCCCAGCAGGTGGTCATCCCGGTTGAGCATGTCTTTCTGCCCGAGGCGGGCACCCTCCCCGGCCTCGTGGTGATCACC
>JBEIQK010000609.1:0-4122 GCA_040376505.1 Alphaproteobacteria bacterium
GGTGGTGCCGATGTCGGCGTGGCCCAACATCAGCTGCACGGCGCGTAGATCGGCGCCATGGCTCACGAGATGCGTGGCGAAGGCGTGGCGCACCACATGCGGCGACACCGAGCCCCGGATGCCGGCCGCCCGGGCGTAGCGCGTGATGCGCTCCCAGAAGTTCTGGCGGGTCATCGCGCCCCCGCGCTCGCTTGGAAAGATTACCGGTTCGGCCGGGTCTTTGCGCACCAGCCAGGCCCGCAGGCTGGCCCCGGCGGCGTCGCCATAGGGCACGAGGCGCTCTTTGCCGCCCTTGCCGCGCACGATGAGCCAGCCGTCGTGCAGGTGCTCCATGCGCAGGCCCACCAGCTCGGAGACCCGCAGCCCGGTGGCATAGAGCAGCTCCAGCATCGCCGCGTCGCGCAGGCCATGGACCGTGGCCCGGTCGGGCGCCCGCAGCAGCGCCTCGACGTCACGCTCTGACAGGGTCTTGGGCAGCGGCCGGCCGATGCTCGGGCCGTCCAAGAGCTCGGTGGGATCAGCCTCGATGAGGTCTTCGCTCAAGAGAAACTTGAAGAGCTGCCGGGCCGCCACCCGCCGGCGGGCCACCGAGCGCGCCCCCAGGCCGCGCTCCAACAGCTCCAGCAGCCAGGCGCGGAGCTCCTCGACGGAGATCCTCTCGGGATCGGTGATCCCGCGCCCTTCAAGAAAGACTTTAAGGTCGGCGAGGTCGCGGCCATAGGCCAGCAGGGAGTTGTCGGCGAGGCCGCGCTCCACCTTGCAGCTCACCAGGAAGCCCTCGATGGCCTCCGCCAAGGGGCTCTGGACCTGGGTCATCGGGGCTACTCCTGGGCCTTGAACCAGCGCCCGACCGCCTCGACGAGGGCGTCGGCGACGAGCTGCTGCCAGGCGGGGCTGCGCAAACGCCGCTCGTCAGCCGGGTTGGAGACGAAGCTGGCCTCAAAGAGGATGGAGGGCATGCGGGTGCTCACCAGCACATAGAAGAGCGCGGTCTTGGTGCCGAGGTCTTGCACCTGGGCCTCGCCATAGCGGCTGCGGAGGCGACGGATGACGGTCCGCTGCACCTCGTCGGCGAGGCTCTGGCTGAGCGCGTGGGTGCCGGCGGTGAGCAGGCTGGCCAGCAGCGGATCGGCCCCGGCTGGGCCCTCGTCTTCGCGCACCAGGGCGTTCTCTCGGGCCGCCACCCGCGCGGCGCCGGCGTCGGAGGCCGTGTCGAGGGCGTAGGTCTCGACCCCCCAGGCCTCGGGGCCCGGCGCTGCGTTGGCGTGAATGCTGAGGAAGAGGTCGGCTTCGCGGGCGTTGGCCAGCGCCGCGCGGTCGCGCAAGGCGATGAACTGGTCGTCGGTGCGGGTGAGGATCACCTCGGCGCCGAGCTCGTCGCGCAGGCCCTTGGCCGTGCGCTTGGCGATCTGCAGGGCGATGTCGGCCTCCCGGGCGCCGCTGACGCCGACGGCGCCATGATC
The DNA here is from genome assembly GCA_040376505.1 of Alphaproteobacteria bacterium. Taxonomy (GTDB): domain Bacteria; phylum Myxococcota_A; class UBA796; order UBA796; family UBA2385; genus JBEIQK01. The sequence goes on from JBEIQK010000609.1 coordinate 1,464, forward strand.
GACGCCGCCATGTCCGGGATCCACCACCACGAGGCGGCGGGCGGCCGGCGTGGCCGAGAGCCGCGGTCGCGAGGGCCCGACCAGGGCGCCCTCCACCCAGCTTTGGAGCTGCGCCGGGCTCGGAAGCGAGGGGTCTTCTCCCCTGCCCTCTTCGATCAGGTCGATGTAGACAGCATCATCACCGATCGGCACCGCGACGACCCGCCGCGGGGCGCCGAGCTCGGCGCTCACCTGCACCCCGCCGGCCACCCGCTCCAGGTGCAGCGCCACGAGGCCCTTCTCGCCCACCGGGATCCGCCGCTCGCCCTCGGGGCCCAACTCGCCGCCGACAAAGAGCACCACGCCGCGGGCCGGCCGCTCGCCCATCGCCGGCACGGATCGCGCTTCCAAGCGGGTCAGCGCCCCTTCCGTCGTGATCAGCACCCGCGCGTGACCCGCGCCCGCAAAGACCCGAACCTCTTCGAGGGTGGCGGCCGCCGCGCTGTGGAGCGCGCTTCCCAATCCCACGATTGCCCAGAAAGTGCAGGGACCCAACACAACCGTAGCCTCTCCAGCATCTATGATGCCGCGATGGCTCCGCCACTCCCCGTTGAGACCCTTCCGTTCTACCTCTCCGATCGGTGGCCCCTCCTGCTGGCGCCCGTGGCGCTCGGGCTGTTGCTCTCGGCGAAGCGCACCGACGAGCCGTGGCGGTGGTCGATCGACCCCTTCCTGGCGCTCGGGCTCGGCGGGGTGCTGGCCGCGCTCTCCTTCACCTGGCTGTCGCCGGTGGTGCTGACCTCGGAGTCCAACGCCTCGGACTTCAGCGAGTACTGCGAGGCCGTCGTCAACATGATGGGCCTGAGCCAGGGCGGCGAGTCCATCAACCGCAGCCGCGTGCCGGCCTGGCTGATCGCCCAACTCGCCACGCCGCTGGGCATCGTTGACGGCATGCTGACCGGCGCGCTGGCGGGGCTGGTGCTGGTGGGCGCCTCGCTGTACCTCTGGGGTCGCTGCGCCCACAGCCGCCTCGCGGGCATCGCGGCGGCCCTGCTGGCCGGCGCCTTTACGCCCTTGGCGCTGCTGTCCCGCACGGTCACCTTCTACCCCCTCGTCACTGGCGCCTTCGCCCTGGCCGGCGCCGGCGCGCTGGTGATGGCCCGCTTCGGCCATCCCCTCGCCTTCGCCTTCGGCGGCTTTTCGGCCGGCCTCGCCTTGCTCTTCGACCTGCGCGGCCTCTTCTGGGCCCTGCCGGTCATCGGCATCGGCCTGCTGCTGGCCCTGCGGCGACCCTGGAGCCTCGTGCCGATCCGCTGGCTGGCGCTGCTTTTGCCGATGTGGTGGTCGCACTACGTCGGCGGCTGGGCCTATCTGCCCACCACCTCGCCCCTGGAGCGCCAAGCCGACGTGCAGCGCTTCGCCTTGGAGATGGGGTACACCTACAGCAAGATCGCGGTGATGCCGAAGCCGACGACCCAGTTCATCTGGGGCCGCACCGATCTGCGCGAGGTGCCCGAGACCATACGCTACCTCTCGCACTTCTCCAAGCTGGAGTTTCAGCTCCCGGGCGACATCGAGAACGCCAGGGCCGCCGCCGGCTCACGCATGGGCCCCTGGTGGAAGCCGCTCGGCGTGGGCGCCGTCATCGCCCTCTACGGCCTTCGCCGCCACCCCTACCGGCTGCTGGCGCTGATCGCCGCTTGCCTGCCCTTCCTCTCCTCGCTGCGCGGCGCGGTCACCGTTCAGGCCGCCGAATGGCGCTTCCTGGGCAATGCCCTCCCCTTCGCTCCCGCGGTGCTTGGCATCGCCTTTGCCACCCTGGCCGTCTCTCCCTGGGGCACCCGGCGCACCCATTGGCTGCCCCTGCTCGGCGGCGCCGCGCTGCTGGCCTTGGTCACCGGCCGGCCGCAGAGCTGGCTCAGCCCCTTCGCCCCCTGGCGCACCGACTTCATCAAGGGCACCTCGCAGATGGACATCTACCTGCTGGCCGCCCGCGACGTAAACGCGCAGGCGAGCCGCGACATCCGGCCCTTCTGCGCGGCGGCGGTCAAACAGGACCTCGCCGACGGAGAGCCCGTGCTGTACGATCTCACCAACGTCGTGTCGGTCAAGGAGCAGCGGAAGAAGCGGCGGCCTTGATGCGGTAGAGCCAGTCCAGCGCCTCGCGGGGGCTGAGGTCGTCGGGGCGGAGGTCGGCGAGCAGGGCGCGCAGGGGGTCTTCTTTGGGAGCTGCGGGCGCGGCGGGCGGCGAAAAGAGCGTGAGCTGCTGCGTTGGCGGTCCGTGGCGAGGCCGCTTCTCCAGCTCCGCCAGCAGGGTGCGGGCGCGCTCCACCACCCCACGGGGCAGCCCCGCGATGCGGGCGCATTGAATCCCATAGGAGCGGCTGGCACCGCCCTCGCGCAGGGTGCGCAGAAAAGCGATGCGATCGCCCACCTCGCTCACCGCCACGTGCAGGTTGCGCACGGTGCGGCGCTCATCGGCCAGGGCGGTGAGCTCGTGGTAGTGCGTCGCGAAGATGGCCCGGGCTTGGATGCGATCGGTCAGGTTCTCGGCCACCGCCCAGGCGATGGACAGACCGTCGTAGGTGCTGGTGCCGCGCCCAATCTCATCGAGCAGCACCAGCGAACGATCGGTGGCGGCGCTGAGGATCCAGGCTGTCTCGCTCATCTCGACCATGAA
>JBEIQK010001026.1:0-1961 GCA_040376505.1 Alphaproteobacteria bacterium
GAGGTAGAAGGTGCCGGTGAGCACCCGGGGGGCGCCGTCTACATCCAGCTGCAGCCGCACCCGCGCGCCGGCCGGCGGCGCATCGACGAAGAAGCGGTGGGTGAAGGGGTCTTCACTCACCTCCACCGCGCCGGCCTCTTCGCCATCGACAAACCAGCGCAGGGTGCCGCCCAGGTCGCCCTCCACCTGGGCCACCAGGGCCTCGTCGTCGGGGCCGCCCCAGGTGCCAGACGCGCTCCACAGGCTGATCATCGGGTCGTCGGGCCCCTGGAGCTTCACCACCGTCTGGCCTGCCTGCAAGGCGCGCTGCAGGGCCCCCACCTCCAGGGACTCGGCGTAGAGGAGGGTGGTGGGGCTGCCGATCGGGCTGGCGGTGGGCCCCGCGTCCTGGCCGGCCTGGTGGTCGTCGCTGCCGCCGACCGGCGCCACGCGCGCGCCGGCTGCCTCCAGGGCCATCCACAAGGCGACGTTGTCCGCGAAGAAGAGCTTGCCCACGGGCTCGTAGCCGCCCGTCACCACCTCGATGCCGCCGATCAGCGCTGGATCGAGGTCGTGATCCCAGGCGCAGCCGATGCACAGCTCGCCCAGCTCGAGGTTGGGGTGGTTGAGGATGAAGGGGGCGCCCTGATCGGCGAAGGCCTGGGCCGCCGCCTCGATGGTGACGCCGGGCTGGCCGATGCGGTGGTCGACCCAGTCCGTGGCCCCAAAGGCGCCGGCGTGGCCGTCGTAGGTGGTGAATTCCACGCCCGGAACGAAGAGCAGGCTCGGGTGGCGGGCCTGGGCGGCGCTCATCACCGCGAGCTGGCTGGTGGTGTTGTGGTCGCTCAGCACCACGAAGTCGAGGCCGCGCCCCCGCGCGAAGTCGGCCAGCTCATCGAGCCCGGGGCGGGCGTCGCCGCTGTGTTCGCTGTGTACATGCAGGTCGCCGGCGTACCAGCGCGGGCCTTCTTCCAGGGTCACCGGCGTGTAGGGCCCCTGCTCGGCGTCGGCGGCCAGGGTGGGGCTGTCGCGCAGGAGCACCTCCACCGCGTAGGTGGCCGGGCTGGAGCGGATCTTCGCCTTGCCCACCACCACCCGCCAGGTGCCAGCCGGCAGCGGCCCGGCGAGGTAGGAGCGAGAGGCCGCCTGCTCACCCACGACGGCAGGCTCGGCATTTCCGCCGCCCCATCCCCGAAAGCCAGCCGGATCGTCAAGCCCCCAGTCGAGGATGTCGGCCTCGCTGCCGTCGGCATGACGCACCTCGATCTCCACGGTGCCTTGCGGCACCTCCACGTCGAGGAAGAAGTGGTCGAGCCCATCCGCGGGCACCTCACCCTCCAGGACAAGGCGGGTCTCGGCGGCCAGGGCGCCGCCCAAGCCCAGGGCCAGGAGGAGCATCACGGGTAGGCCGCGTTGAAGACGTTGCTGGCGCCCGCCGAGCCGGCCACCGCGTCGATGTCGCCATTGGTGCCGGCAGTGCCCCCGGTGACGGTCATGCTGCCGGTGTTGACCAGGGCGCTGTCATAGAAGACCTTGATGATGCCGCCGCCGCCGCCGCCGCCATCGTCGTTGGCTGCACCGGTGCCCCGGCCGCCGTTGCCGCCGTCGGCGCTGAGCAGGCCGGTGAAGTCGATGGTCTCGGCGATGAGCAGGATGCCGCCGCCCGAGCCGCCGCCGCCGTTTCGCCCGCTGGAGCCGGTGCCGGCCGCGCCGTCCATGGTGATGGTGCCGTCCACCACGATGTCGGCGGCCACGACCTTGATGGCCGCCCCGCCCGCGCCGCCCGGCGAAGGGCTCCCGGCGCCGCCGCCGCTGCCGGCCTCGGTGGTGGTGTTGGAGGTGCTGCCGTAGGTCGAACCGCCGGTGCCGGCGGAGTCGCCCGAGTCGTAGGCTGCCCGCCCGCCCGCGCCCCCATGGCCCGCGCCGCCGCCGCCTGCGTCGGTGCTGCCGCCGCCTCTGCCGGTGCCCGACCCGGCGGAGGA
>JBEIQK010000768.1:0-3124 GCA_040376505.1 Alphaproteobacteria bacterium
CGAGATCTGGTAGTTCTTCGGCATGTCCGGGTAGAAGTAATTCTTCCGGTCGAACTTGCAGCGCGGCGCAATCTCGCAGCCGAGCATCAGTCCCGCGAGCGCGGTCAACTTCAGCGCCTCCTCGTTCATCACCGGCAGCGCGCCGGGCATGCCGAGACAGACCCACAAGCCGATGGCCCTTGGGCGCTACACGGTGCCCAAGGGTTCGATTGTGATGGTCAGCGCCTGGTGCTCCCATCGTGACCCGCGCTGGTGGCCGGATCCGCTTGAATTCCAGCCGGGTCGCTGGCAGCCGGAGGTGCGGGCCTCCCGGCCGAAGTACGCGTTCTATCCCTTTGGGGGTGGGAGCCGGGTCTGTGTGGGAGAGCAGATGGCCTGGCAGGAGGGCGTGCTGGTGCTGGCGACCTTGGCGCAGAGCTGGCGTTTTTCGCCGGCGCCGGGGGCCGTGGTGGTGACCGAGGCGCTGTTTACGGTGCGGCCGAAGGGTGGGGCGCCGGTGGTGGTGTCGAGGCGGTGAGGGGAGGGGGGATGAAGGCCCCATGCGGGTGACAACCGGTTCGTGAGGACCGGCCCCCAACGGGTCGCCTGCGTCGCGCGCAGGGGCAGGCCCCGTCGATCAGGGGTGCTGCGCCACCCACCAGAGCCCCGCGACGTATCCGCCGCACAACAGCAGGCAGAGGCCCAGGAAGCCCAGCGCACCGACCAGCAGCGTCGCTCCCGCCGCTCGCATCAGCATGTCCATGCTCGGCCGGCGGTTGGCAGGCAGCAGGACCACCCGGGTGCTCGCCGCCCAGTCATGCAAGGGCTGTCGGGGCGGGATCATCTTCACCAGCGTGAAGATCGCCAGCGGCGTGGCCAGGGGAAATAGACAGCCAAACATCACAAAGAGCGCCATCTCGCGAATCAGGTGGGCCTTGAGCCGGCCCGCCGATCCGAGCGCCTCGCCCTTGTCGGACTGGATCTGCAGCCCCATGAGCATCTTGCCGATCGACTGTCCGCGGGCGACGACGAAGATGCCTTGCACCCCCCAGACGAGGAGATGGAGCGCCCCGGCGATGCCCCTGACGAGGCGCTCGGGGATCTCGGTCCGAAAGAAGGCGTAGTGGAGGATAAAGGCGATGAGCGACGGGCCGACCACCACGACGCTGCGAAGGAGGCCGTCCAGCAGGGTCGCCACCACGCGCCGCCCGAGGGGGGCCTGCTCCAGGGTGTCGGGGTCGATATCGGGCAGCGCAAAGGGGAGTGCAGGCGTTGGGTTTGTGTGCATGGTCCGTCCGGGCGGCAAAGATTCCATTAGCCCCCCCCTAATACCGGCGGCTCCCGGGTCCGTCAAGTCGTGGGTTTGCGACGACCCAAAAAGCAAGAGCGCCTGGGGAGTTCCCCGAGGCGCTGTCCTCGATCACCCTGACGCTCGCGGCCCGCGCGCAGGTTGGCAGCGAGAGCGCCCTGGCCGTGGGCGCCTCGTGGCGGTCCGCGATGAAGCGAGCGAAGCCCTCAGGGGGTGGTGCCCGAACCGCTGCGTACGGTGCGGCCGAAGGGTGGGGCGCCGGTAGTGTCGAGGCGCTGACCCTTCAGCCGGGTGCGACAGGCCCTACAGGCAGGTGAAGGTCACTTCAGGGTCGGCGATGAGCGGATCGTAGGCGTACTCGACATGGTAGTCGAATTCACCCCCCACCACATCCGCCTCAATCACGCCGTCCAGCGCCCCGTGCACGTCGCCGTAGTCGATGTTCCAGCGCGTGGTCACCAGGGACTGGCTGGTGTCGTCGCGGGTGGCGGTGGCGTCGTCGGTCATCTCCATGGCGCTGGTGTTGGAGAAGAGGGTGTCGATCAGGGTCTCGCCCCCATTGTTCACCTTGTAGGTGACCACGGCGTTGTCGCGCACATCGTCGATGTAGATGACGCTCTTGAGGCGCAAGCGGCCGAAGGTGTCGCCCAAGGCGGTGAGGTCGGCCGGCGAGAGGCGCAGGGGGCTCTCGGGGGCCTCGCCGCGGCCAAGGAGGGCGACCAGGGGGCCCGGCTCGGTGAAGGAGACGATGAGATCGGCGCCCTCAAGGACCGCGTCGGCGCCCACCAGGAAGTGCTCGGCGTCGAAGATGTTGCCGGGCACCTTGTCGCCCACGGCGCCGCCGGGGGTGTCGTTGGTGTACTTGAGGCTGATCTCCATCACCACGCCTTCGCCGTTCACGACGTAGGTGCCATCTTCGTAGGTGAAGGCGCCGGGCTTGCCGCCGCCGCCCGTGAAGAGCTCGTCGGCGGAGTCGACCACCGCCCGGATGAGCGTAAAGGTGAGGGAGCCGCAGGTGATCATCTCATGGACGCTGGCCTCAAAGTCCCAGGCGATGAGCGTGTTGTCGCTGAGGTCGGAGCCCTTCTCCTGGCATTCGTCGAGCTCGTAGGTGGCCTCCTTCTCCTCGGTGCCCGAGCAGGCGAGGGTGGAGAGGGCGATCAGGGCCAGGACCCCGACGAGACGGGCGCCGGGCAGGCGAGGAGGGGCGGTCGTGGGGCAAGAGTCCAAAAGACACCTCGTGAAGAGCGTGGTCCAGCCTACCGGCCTGGGTTGGCCCAGCCCATGGCAATCGGCAAGATTGGTCGATTCATGACGGAAATGTGCAGGTGCTGCGGGCATCTTACACTTTGGGGAAGCGGAGATGGAGTTGTTTTGAAAGCTTGGTGATCCGCCGCCCGCCGCTGGGCGTAAGATGTTGGAGGGATCCCGATCCCTCCGGTCAGGCCGGGGCTCCTCGCCCTCGAACCTGCCGCCCCCCTTTCCGCAGCTTCCTTGAGCTCTGGAGAATTCTTGCGCACCTTCCCGATCACTTCCTGGATGGCCATCGCGGCCCTCTGCTCGTCTATCGCCTGCTCCGGCGACAAGGGTGACACCGGCTCGACGGAGTCCGACGCCGACGCCGATGCGGACGCCGACAGCGACGCCGATGCCGACGCCGACGCCGATGCCGACGCCGACGCGGACGCCGATTCGGACGCCGACGCCGACGCCGACCCCGACTGCACCACCGACATCTGCGCCACCTACGGCGCGGCCGTGCCGCTGGTCGCCAGCGAGATCACCAACGCCGCCGCCACCGACCCCCAGTTCGCGCCCTTCTTTGCAGACCTGGTC
>JBEIQK010000058.1:0-15561 GCA_040376505.1 Alphaproteobacteria bacterium
CCAAGCCGCGCGTAGGCCTCGCCGAGGACATGCAGGGCGTCGGCGTTGTTGGGCTCCAGCTCTACAACGGCGCTGGCGAGGCGGCGGGCCCGCTCAGGGTCTGCGCGCAACGTCTCCCGGGCGATGGTCAGTCGGTCGACCGGCGGCATGGAGAGGTTGAGGGCGTGGGCGGGCTGCTTCGACAAAGGCGACCTCAAGCAGGCGTGGATCGTTCGCTGGATGGGGGTCCATCGGCCCCCAATTCTCCTGCTTGAGCCAGGGTCGAATCAGGCGCCCGGGACCAGCACATAGACGGTGAGGGTGTCGAGGATGATGTCGCCATCCGCCACGAGCTGGAAGCTCACCGGGTAGGTCTGGTCGGTCTCTTCCGCGGCGATTGTACCGTGGAACGTGACCGTAAAGGTGACCTCGGTGCCAGAGTCGACGTCATAGTAGGCCTCGGGGTCGATCTCATCGACGAGGCCGTAGGGATCGTCGGCCACGATGAGGCGCACCTCGTCGAAGTGCCCCTCTTCCACGAGGCCTTCGACCGCGTCGACGATCGCCTCGCGGAAATCCGAGCTGGAGCCCGACCAGGAGATGACCGCCGGCTCGGTGGTGCCGTCGCCGTCCATGTCGCCCTCGGAGCCGGTGCCGGCCGCCAAGGCCTCCATCTGCGACCAGGCGAAGGCGCTGCTGCCGAAGTTCACGCCGACGCCGATCACCTTGGCCCGCAGGGCGCTCAGCGCGCCGAGGACACCGGACATGCCAGCGTCATCGGGGCAGCCACCCGGCGTGCGGTAGCGGGTGTCGTCGTTGTCGCGCATGTCAGCGTCGGTGGCGATGATCAGGATGGGCAGCACGTCTTCGCGGAAGCCGAAGCCGCCCAACTCGCCGGTGCCCTCGATCTCCTCGTTGAAGACCCCCGCCTCGGTGCCGGAGAAGGCGTCGCCCCCCCAGGCGATGAAGGGCGGCACGTCGGTGGAGCCATCGAGGTTGCCGTCGCAGTCCTGATCGTAGCCGGTGCCCGTGGCGCCCTGGTAGAGCGCTTCGAGCGAGCTCTCGGTGGTGTCGCCGCCGCCGTGGATGGGGATCGACGACAGGGCCGACTGGGCCATGCCCACGTCGGAGGTCTGCTGCTGGCGCAGGATGAAGGGCAGGTCGGGGCTGGAGCCAAAGTCGCTGTAGGCGTAGTCGTCGAAGGTGGCGGCGCCGAAGGTGATGTCGGGGATGGTGCCGGCCAGATCGCTGGCGATGCTGGCGAACTCATCGGCCATCGCGTTGGCGAGGCTGGACATCGAGCAGGTGGTGTCGAGCAGGAAGGCGACGTCGGCCACCTTGTACTGCACGTCGAAGGTGAGCTCGAGCGGCATGTCGTCGCCCTCGGTCACGCTCACGCAGTAGCCGTCTTCGCGGCCCACCCCGGTCTGGAAGGCCGACTTGATGCCGGCCGGGTCGTTGCTCTCGACGATCAGCTCGCCGGAGAAGGTGTAGGCCATGATCGGCGAGAAGACCACGTCGACGTCGACCGAGTCGCCCGGGGCGATCTCAAAGGGCAGATCGGGCACGCTCTCCACGCGGAAGCCCTCGCCGATCTCGGTGACCCCATCGACCTGCAGTGGGGCGTTGCCGATGTTGGCGAGGTTGACCGTGACGGTGTCGGAGCAGAGGATGGGCAGCACGCCGAAGGCGTAGTCGTCGGGGGTGATCTGCAGGCGGGGCGAGCCGCTGGTGCCGATCAGCTCCACCGCCGACTCGTGGGAGTCGGGGTCGTTGGAGACCACCCAGGCCCGGCCGGTGTCTTCGGCGGCGATGGGCGTGTAGGCCACCTCGTAGTCGGCCTTCTCGCCCGGCAGCAGCGCCGAAGGCTCGGTGAGCAGCGTGAAGGCCGCCGCCCCGCTCATGCGCACTTCATCGATGAAGAGCGTGGCGTCGCCGACATTTTCGACGGTGAAGGCCTGAACCTCGGTCTCGCCCAGGGGGATCGAGTCCCAGGTGAGGGCGGCGGGGGTGATCAGGATGTCGGGCTCGGCCTCCTGGCCGATGCCCCCTTTGAACGACTGATCGACCGTGCAGCCCCCGAGGGCGCCGCCCAACAGTGCGCTGACCAACATCAACCGGGAGTGAGACATGAGCGGGCTCCGCGAGGGCGTTTCCGTGCCAGGTCTGAGGGTAGCGGGAAATGCGGGCGGTCGCCACGCCCTTGCGCGGTCGTCGGGCGGGACTTCGCCGGTTAGCCGCCGCGGCCGCTCTGGAGCCCGCGATGCCCCTTCCCGCCGATCTGCTCTCCGCCTTCGATCCCGACGGCCCCTCGGCCTACGACAGCCTCTTCGGCCTGCCCTTCGCGGCGGCCGACTGCGCCGTGCAGATCATCGCGGTGCCCTGGGAGGCCACCACCTCCTACGGCCGAGGCACCCGCCAGGGGCCGGCCGCCGTGCTGGCCGCCAGCGGGCAGGTCGACCTCTGCGATCTGGACTTTGGCGAGGCCTGGCGCCAGGGCATCGGCCTGCTGCCGGTGGACCCCGACTTCGAGCGCTGGGGCGACGAAGCCGAAGGCGACGCCCAGGCCGTCCTGGAGTCGGGCGGCCAGGATGACGAGGCCGCCGGGCGCGTAAACGCCCTCTCCGATGCGGTGAACGAGCGCGTCTACGCCCACGCCCAGCGCGTCCTCGCCGCGGGGGCCATCCCAGCGGTGCTGGGCGGCGACCACAGCACCCCCTACGGCCTCATCCGCGCCATCACCGAGACCCACCCCGGCGTCGGCTTCTTGCACATCGACGCCCACGCCGATCTGCGCTGCGCCTACGAGGGCTTCACCCACAGCCACGCCAGCATCTTCTACAACGTGCACCAGCTCCCCGGCGCCGGCCGCCACGTGGGCCTGGGCTGGCGCGACGTGGGCCGCGGCGAGCGCGAGTTCATCGACGCCCACCCCGATCGGGTCACCGCCTACTTCGACTTTGAGGTGCAGCGCCGCCTCGCCGAGGGCACCCCCCTGCTGGCGCTGGTCGACGAGATCATCCGCCACCTGCCCGAGAAGGTGCATGTTAGCTTTGACATCGACGGCCTCGACCCCAGCCTGTGCCCCCACACGGGCACGCCGGTGCCGGGCGGGCTCTCCTTCTTTCAGGTCCAGCTCCTGCTGCGCCGCCTCGCCGCCCAGCGGCACATCGTCAGCTTCGACCTGAACGAGGTGGCCCCCGGCCCCGAGGGCGACGAGTGGGACGCCAACGTCGGCGCCCGCATCCTGTACAAGCTGGCCGGCGCCGCCCTGGCCAGCCAGCCCCCTACGAGCCGCTGAGCCGCTCGGCCTCGGCGGCGAGGCAGCCCTGCACGGCGTCGGCGAGGCTGCGCAGCGAGAAGGGCTTGCGCAGCAGGCGGGTGGGCGAGTGGCGCAGGGCCTCGGCGAGGCGCGGGGAGAGCGGGTGGCCGCTGCCGACCAGGATCTGCTGGTCGGGCACCCGGGCGCGCAGGTCGTCGAAGAGCTGCTCGCCGTGGATGTCGGGCAGCTCGAGATCGAGGAGCACGAGGTCGAACCGGCCGTGGGCGCTCACCTGGGCCAAGGCCTCGCGCCCGAGCCCGGCCACCCACACCTGGTAGCCGAGCGCCCCGAGCCCCTGCTGGGCCAGGATGCGCACCGCCTCGTCATCGTCGATGACCAGGATGTGGCCCACGCCGGGCTGACCGAAGGGGGTGGGCATCGGCGGCAAGTCGAGGGTCTCGGCCTCATCCTCCTCGTCGGCCGGCAGGCAGAGGGTGAAGGTGGTGCCCACGCCCAGCCGGGAGTGGACCTCGATGGTGCCGCCGGCGTCTTCCACCAGCTTCTTTACGACCAGCAGCCCGAGCCCGGTGCCGCTGCGCCGCCGCGCGCCGCCCGCGCCGCCGGTGGTCTCATAGGCGGTGAAGAGGTTGGCGAGGCGCTCGGCGGGGATGCCGCGGCCGGTGTCGGTGATGGTCAGGCGGGCAGAGGGGTTGCGCTGGCCGGGCAGCACAGGGCCCTGATCGACCGCGAGGGTGAGGCGGCCGCCTTCGGGCATCGCGGCGACGGCGTTGGTGCAGAGGTTGAGCAGGGCGTGGAGGAGGCGCCCGCGGGCGATCCGCACCAGGGGTGGATCATCGCCGATCTCGACCCGCACCGCCGCCGGGCCCAATCGCATGCCCCGGGTGAGGCGGGCCGCTGCCTGGGCGATGGCGGCCGGGTCGGCGAGGCCGTCGCCGCCGTGCTCGCCGCGGAGGAGGGTCATGAGCTGGCCGATGAGGCCGTCGATCTCGCGGGCCGACAGCTCTACGTCGCGCAGGCACTCGCGGGCCTCTTCGCTCACCCCCATGTCGCTGCGCACGTAGGAGGCCTGGCTCAGGATCACCGTCAACAGGTTGTTGATGTCGTGAACCGTGGTGGCGGCGAGGCGCCCGACGAGGCCCTCGCGGTGCAGGCGCTCCAACATCAGCCGCGCCACATCGAGCTCTCCGCGGGTGCGGCGCAGCTCGGTCAGGTCTTGAACAAAGAGCTGCACCGTGCGGTCGCCATTGTCTTCGAGGTGCAGCCGGGCGTTGAGCACGGTCTGGCGCTCGTCGCCGCTGGAGCTGCGCAGGGAGGCCTCGAGTCCAACCACCTCGGAGCTCAGGTCGAGCTCGGCCACCAGCGCCTTCCAGACCTCGGGGTTGGCCAGCCAGCGGAGGATCGACTCGCCGTGCAGCCCGGTGGCCGCGGGCTCGCCGATGACCCGGGCGAAGGCGGCGTTGGCCTCCTGGATGCGCCCGGCTCGCGACAGCTCGGCCACGCCGATCGGCGCGCCGCGCAGCAAGGCCCGGGCGCGGGCATCCATGATGGCCACCTTGCGGCGCTCGCGGCGGTGCTCGATGGCGCGCTTCACCAGGTGAAGGAGCTGATGGTTGTCCCAGGGTTTGGGCAGGTAGTACCAGATCTGCGCTTCGTTGATCGCCTGGGAGAGCCCGGCCGAGGAGATGGCGCCGGTGAGCAGGATGCGCACCACCTCGGGGTGATGCTGGGCGGCCCACCGCAGCAGCTCCACCCCGGTCTCACCCGCCATGCGCTGATCCGAGACGATCACCGCGATCTCTTCGCGCTTGAGCGCCGCCCTGGCCTCGGCCGCCGAGGCTGCGGTGCGCACGGGCCAGTGGCGGGAGAGCAGCAGCTGCAGGCTCTCCAGGGCGGCCGGGTCGTCGTCTACGATCAGGATTGGGTGGCTGGGCGGCATGGGGGGGGTGGGCACGCAGGACCCCTGGGCCAGGCGGGGAGGGAGTCCTTCCTAGGTCGAGCCAGAAACCAGAACCGACGGGCGTGTTGTGGCGGCGCGGCGAAGGAGGGGGGTGGGAGTGGATCGATCGGACTACAAATGATCTTCCTTAGCATAATCTTGACGGGGATTGAAGCTTGGGCTGACCGGGCTCGGCGGCGTTGTTGATTTGACCGGAATTGGCGTCAGTCCAGGCCGAAGGGGCAGACGTACCACAAAGCGGGCCCCTCCCCCAGGGGCTGCCTCCACCCAGATGCGGCCGCCATGGCGCCGCACGAAGGTCCAGGAGAGGCTCAGCCCCAATCCCGTGCCGCTGCCGGGCTCCCGCGTGGTGAAGAAGGGCTCGAAGATCCGCTCCCGCAGCGCCGGATCGACGCCCGGGCCCGAGTCTTGCACGCTCAGCTCGACCTGCTGGGGGTCTGGCTGGCGCAGCCCGATGCAGAGCGACCCGCCGGTTGGCATGGCGAGGAGCGCGTTCTGGAGCAGGTTCACGAGGACCTGGCCCACCAGGGTCGGGTGGGCCTCGATCGTCGGCAGCGGCGCCAGCTCCAGGCTGACCTGCACGCCCGCCTGGGCGATCTTGCGCTCCAGCAGCCGCAGGGTGGCCTCGATCACCCGCTCCAGGTCGACCGGCTGCAGGGCGCCGTCGCTGCGGCTCGACAGCTCCGACAGCGCGGTGACGATGGCCGAGGCCCGCAGGCTGCCCTCATAGGCGAGGCGGGCGAGGCGCTGGGTGCGCGGGTTCCCCTCCTCTTCGAGCTCCATCACCAGCTGATCGGCGGCCGAGCGACTGACGCCCAATGGGGTGTTGAGCTCATGGGCCACCCCCGAGGCGAAGGTGTGGATGCTGGTCATCTTTTCGGCGATGTACAGCTCGGCGCGGGCCTCGTCGCGCTCGCGCACATGGCGGGCCACCTGGGCTTCGAGGTCGCGGTTCCAGGCGGCCAGCGAGGCGTTCATCGCCTGGATGGCCTCCTGGGCGGCGCGCAAGGCGAGGGTGACGGCCAGGGCGCTGGCGACCCGCTCCAGGGGCGGCCGATCGAGGCTGACCATCACCGCGCTCTGGGGCCCCGACCACAACGAGAGCCAGCCCACCTGCCGGCCCGGTGTGCGCAGCAGCAGCGTGGTCGTGGGCAGCGCGGGAAAGGGCTCGGCCGGCGGATCGGAGAGGGTCAGTCGCCCTTCATGGCGCTCGTAGCGCCAGCGCCGCGGGCCGTCGCCCAGGGCCACCACGTCGACCTCGGCGCGCTCCAGCGTCAGGATGCCGCAGAGGTGGCTCAGGGTGAGGTGCACGGCGGCGTCCACCGTGGGCTGGTCGGGCACCTCCTCGGCGAGGCGCGACAGGGCGTCGCGGCGGCGCTGGCGGGCGGCGAAGACGAGGCGGGTGGCCGACTCGGCGAGGCCGGCGCCGATCGGCAGCACGAAGAGGCTCAAGATCACGAAGAGCGCGAGCTCCACGGCCCCCCACTCGGCGCCGGTGTCGCGGACGCTCCAAACGCCGATGCCCACCCCCAGGCCGGGGAGGCCCACCAGCACCAGCACCGCGAGGCCGCCGACGAGGCGCCGCAGGCCGTCTTCGGCGTCAAAGCTGCCCTCGCGCAGGGTCGAGAGCAGCATCGTCATCGGGGCGGCGATGGCGGTGGCGATGAGGGCGAGGGGGTCGGGGAGCAGGCGCTGCAACCCGAGGAGGCTGAGGAGGCGCAGCGCGCCCGCCACCCCCATCGGCGCCAGCATGCCCACCAGAAAGCCCATGGCGTCGCGCCGATCGGCGGGGAGGGGGGCGTAGAGCGCCGAGTGCAGAAAGAGCGCGCCGGTGGCGAGCAGCAGCAGCTCGGCGAAGACGAAGGCGATGCCGATGTGGGTGACGACCTCCACCGCCATCACCCCCACCGAGAGGACCCCGATCAGCGCGTGCAGCCGGGCCATCGCGGCCGGTCGCTCGCAGACCTGCAGCGCCATCTGGGCGGCGGTGAGCGCGCCAAAGAGGGTGCCGCCGGCGCCGAGCATGGCGTACAGGCGCAGATCGAGGGGTGAGATCGCCACCGGCGAGCTGCCCAGCACCATCGCCGAGAGCAGCACCACCATGCCCGCCTGGCTGCCGGCGACGAAGAGCCGGGAGCGCGCCTTGTTGCCGGTGCGGAAGAGAAAGAACCAGCCCACCAGCGCGAAGGCAAAGGCGCCCGCGCTGCACAGCGCCACCTCCACCGACCGCTGGGTGGCGAAATTCGGGCCCAGGGCCACCACCCGCTCCTTGGGTTGGGGCCCCCCGAGGGTGAGCACGGCGGTGGTCTGGCCGCGCATCGAGCTGTAGAGCGCGTCTTGGACGGCGAGGCTGCGGGTGTTGAGGTGCAGGCTCTCCACCGAGGTCGTCGGCCGGGGCGGCGGCAGGGGGTTTCCGTTGATGGCCACCACGCAGGGGCGGTCGGGCTCGTCCAGAACCCAGGCGCAGCGCTGATTCCCGGGGATGAGCGCCGGAACGCTGGTGGGGGCCGTCCCGACCGCGCAGAGGGCCGCGATGAAGAGGCTGAGCTGCACCAGCCCGAGGAGGAGGAGCCCAAAGCGCAGCAGCGGGTCGCGGAGCGAGAGGCTGGACATGAGGCGAATCCCGCAGCGATGGAGGCTTTGTGGCCTGTCCCGCCGATCGGCGCAAGGTGAGGGCGCGGGCGGAGGTGGCGACTCCCCCCCGCGAGGCGATAGGCTCGGGGTCGTGCTGGCGCCCGTTGGCGCCGGCCCCCTGTCCGAGGCCCTGTGCCTGGAGCCGCTGCATGTCGGATGCCCCGCCCTCCCCTTCCGCCGCCAGCGCCCCCGACGCGCGCGGCGCCGAGCCCCCCGTCGACAACAACCGTCGGCAAGAAGTGAAGGTCGGCGTCTTCGTCTTCGGGCTCACCATCGCGATGGGCCTGCTCATCATCTTCATCGGCGGCTCCAGCGACATGCTGGCCGACCGCTACCGCTTGAAGGGCGCCTGGAAGGATGTCTCCGGCCTCAAGGAGGGCGCGGTGGTGCGCCTCGCCGGCTGGGGCGTGGGCGAGGTCTCGGCGGTCACCTTCTCCGAAGACCTCGGCGTGCGCGAGGTCTACGTCGAGCTCAAGATCTTAGGTGAGTTCCAGCCGCGCATCCGCAAGGACTCCCACGCCCGCATCGACACGGTCGGCGTGATCGGCGACAAGTACGTCGCCATCACCGTGGGCGACCCCAAAGAGCCCGTGCTCGAAAACGGCGACTGGATCGTGACCGAAGAGGCGCTCAACGTGCTCGAGTACTCGGCCAAGGTCTCCGAGGTGCTGGCCAGCACCAGCAACATCGCCCACAAGGTCGATCTGATGCTGGGCGACGACCAGGAGGCCGCCAAGGCCAGCCTCGCCCGCAGCTTTCAGCACTTGGAGCGCTTGCTCGCCGCCACCGAGACGGGCAACGGACTCGTGCACACGCTGGTGTACGACGAGGACCTGACCCGCAAGGTGAAAGGCACCCTGGGCAACCTCGAGGTCATGAGCGCTGACCTGCGCGCCACCACCACCGAGGTGCGCACCGGCGATGGCATCGCCCACCAGCTTGTCTTTGGCGATGAGGGCAAAAAGCTCGCCTCGGATCTCTCCCAGGTGGCGGCGGCGATGAGCACGCTCGCCACCGACATCAAGCGCGAAGACTCGATGGTGCACTCGCTGCTCTACGACCCCTCGAAGAAGCAGATGGTCGACGACCTCGCCCAAACCGCCGCCGCGCTCAAGGTCACCAGCGAGGCCATCGCCAAGGGCGACGGCACGGTCGGCCTGCTCACCCGCGACCCGGCCTTGTACGAAGACCTGCGGGCCCTCGTGGGCGGCGCCCAGCGCAACAAGCTGCTGCGGGCCTACATCCGCAAGACGGTGGCCGAGGGCGAGGCGACCAACGCCAACCCTTGGGAGCCGGTGAAAGAGTAGATGGCGCCCACCGTCTCGGGGATGTTGTGGCCGCGCTTCGCCACGGCGCGCAACGCCTGGCGGCGCGGCAGCCGGGGCGAGAAGGTCTCCTGGTCGCTGCTCACCGGCCTCGGGCTGCTGCTCTGGGCCGGCCTCTTCGGCCTCGCCGCCTGGGTCATCCGCGGCTTTTATGGGGTCGAGGTCTTCGGGCCGATCATCACGCGCACCCTGCTGGAGCTGCTGGTGGCGGGCTTCTTTCCGCTGCTTACCTTCTCCAACGTGGTGATGTCGCTCTCCACCTTCTACCTCTCCGATGATCTCGATCTGGTGCGCTCCCTGCCCGTCACCCGGCAGACCTTTCACTTCGCGCGCCTCGCCGAGTCGATGTTTCGCTCGTCCTGGATGGCGGTCTTCTTTGGATTGCCCCTCGTGGTGGCCTATGGCCTCGCCTACGAGGCCGACTGGGTCTTCGTCTTCGCGGTGGCGGCCGTGATCCCAGGCTTCGTGGCCATCCCGGCGGGGGCGGGGCTGCTGGTGTCGAGCCTGCTGGTGCGCTTCTTTCCGGCCCGCCGCATCCGCGACGCCACCGTGCTGCTCGGCATCGGGCTGATCGTCAGCCTGTTTTTGGTCCTGCGGGTGCTGCGCCCCGAGCGCCTCGCCGACGAGGGGGGCTTTGAGAGCGTGGCGGCCTATGTGGCCAGCCTCCAAGACCCCGTCCCCCTGCTGCTGCCGCCGCGCTGGATCACCGATGTGGTGTTGGCCTCGCTCACCGACAAGCCGCTGCCCTGGCTCTCCATCGGCCTGCTCTGGACCGGGGCCATCAGTGCCTTGGCCATCTCGCGCTGGGTGACCACCGCGGTCTACGACGAGGGCTGCGATCTCGCCCAGGAGGCCCGGGTGGCCCGCCTCGCCGGCGCCGCCTGGATGGACGCCCCCCTGCGGCTGCTGGCGGCCCCCCTGCACCCGAGCGTGCGGCCCTTCGTGGTGAAAGACGTCAAGAGCTTCGTGCGTGACCCGGCCCAGTGGAGCCAGCTCATCCTCGTCTGCGCCGTGGTGGCCATCGCTCTCGTCAGCGCCACCTACTTTCCGCGCGACGTCATTCGCGGCCAGGGCGCTGTCTTTGTCACCAACATCGTCGCCTTCGCTTCGCACGGCATGGTCGGCTTCATCCTGGCCACGGTGGCCACCCGCTTTCAGTTTCCGGCCGTCTCGGGCGAGGCCCGCAGCTTCTGGCTGGTGCGCACCGCCCCCATCGAGGCCGAGCACTTCCTCTGGGCCAAGCTCTGGCCGGCGCTGCCCCTCCTGCTGATCCTGGGCGAGGCCCTGGCGATCCCGGCCACGCTGGTCTTTGGCGCCCAGCCCTTCACCGTCGCGGTGGGGGCCTACGCCGCGGTGGGCCTCTCCTTTGGCATCTCGGGCATCGCCGTGGGAATGGGGGCGATCTACCCCGACTTCAAGGCCGAGAACGCCGCCAAGGTGGCCAGCGGGCCCACCGCCATGCTCTTCATGGTCTTCGCGCTGCTGCTGGTGGCCGGTGTGATGCTGCTGGAGGCCGGCGCCGTGGGGGTCTACCTGCGGGCGCTCTGGCAAAAGCGGCCCTTGAGCGGCCTTGACTACGCGCTCATCGCCGCCAGCCTGGGCGGCATCGCCGCGCTCTGCGCCACGGCCACCATCCTGCCGATCAAGAAGGGGGCGGCCAGCCTGTGGAGCCGCGAGCTGCCCAACTCCTGATCGGGCTCGTGGCCTGCGCCCGGAGCGTGCCGCCGGCGGCCCCGACGGCGCCGCTGGAGCCCTCGCCCCAGGCCCTCTCCTGGTACCTGCAAGGGGCGCTCCTGCGCGAGAGCGGCGACAGCGCCGAGGCCATCGACGCCTTCAGCCGCGCAGCGGCCTTCGATCCCTTCGATCCGGCCCCGCTCCTCGCCGCCTCCGCCCTCTGCTTGCAGCGCCAGGAGCCGGCGCAGGCCTTGCGCTTCGCCGATGAGGCCGCTGAGCGGTCGCACAAGGCAGCCCAGCCCGCCCGGGCCGAGGCCCTGCTGGCCCTCGGCCGCCCCGCCGAGGCCCTGGGCGCTGGGGGTGGCGACGATCTCACCGCAGCGGCGGCCCTCCTCGCCCTGGGGCGCCCCGCCGAGGCCTGCGCCCGGCTCGCCGCCCTGCCGCCCGCCCGCAGCGCTGAGGAGGTGCGTCGCCGGCAGCCGGTGCGCGCCGCGGCGGCCTGCCTCGCCACTTCCGGTTAGCCGGCCGGCCCCGTTGGAGCGCCTTCATGTATGCCCTGGCCACCCTGGCCCTCTCGCTCCTCGCCTGTGGCCCGAAGGCCCCCAGCGGGCGTTCGCCACGGGTCGACCCGGCCATCGTCGTGGAGAAGATGCGCGCTCAGCGCGCTTCGTACGCGCTCAAGGGGCAGTTCTCGATCTCGGTGCGCGGGCCGGGCACCGGCGGCAGCACCACCGGGGGCCTCATCCTGCACGCCCCCAACTCGCTGCGCGTCGACCTCCTCACCCCGCTGCGCACGCCCTTCTACGCCCTGTCGGCCGACGGAAAGGCGCTGCACCTGTGGAGCCCCCGCGCCAACACCTTTTACCGGGGCGATGACGCGGTGGCGGTTTTAGGGCAGCTCAGCGGCGGCGCCATCCAAACAGCCGATCTGCTCAGCATCCTCACCGCCGACCTGCCCTTCGCCAACGCGCCCGTGCTCTTCGCCGAGGTCGTGCCTGAGGGGGTGCATGTGCTCCTGGGCGGCCCCGAGCGGGCCCGGGCGGAGGCCTGGGTGAACCCGCGGCGGCGACGGGTGGAGCGCCTGCGTTTTGGCCTCGCCGCCGACCCCCAGTCGTCTCCGATCAGCCAGACCTACGCGGAGGTGGTCTACACCGACTTCATGAAGGTGGGCCGCGAGCAGCTCCCCGAGGAGCTGGTGCTGACCGTCCCCACGCTCGGCTGGACGGTGGAGCTCGAATTCGACGTCTGGGATGAGCTGGGGGTGATCCCGAATGTCTTCACCCTGGCGCCTCCGCCGGGCGTCGTCGAAAAAGACCTCGTGGGCGCGATCACCGAGCTGGCCGCCTCGAAGACGCCCGCGGCGCCCTGATCCATCGGCGGCGGCGCTGTAAGCTGGGGCAGGGTCGGCGCGTGCCGGTGGGCACCGCGTGAATCCCGAGGTCCCCCCCATGTTGATCGCCCTGCTCCTCGTCGCCTGCGGCACCGGCCTGCCCAGCGTTCCCAGCCTCCCCGGCCTCCCGGCTGCCGATCGCTCGCTCGCCACCCAGGATGTCTCTGGCTGGCCGGAGCTGGCCTCGGCGGCGCCGCTGAGCCTGGGCACCTCCGACGGCGCGGCGATGGAGCTGGTGAGCCTCGTCGGCCGGGCGGTGGTCGAGGAGCCCCTGGCCTGGACCGAGCTGCACCTCACCTACAGCAACCCCGAGCCGCGGGTGCGGGAGGGCCGCTTCACCATCAACCTGCCCGAGGGCTCCGACATCACCCGCCTCGCCATGAAGGTGGGCGGCGCCTGGCAAGAAGGCGAGGTGGTGGAGCGCAAGCAGGCCCAGCGCATCTTTGAGGACTTCCTGCACCGCCGGCAAGACCCAGCCCTGATGGAGCAGGCCGCCGGCTCGCAGTTTTCGGCCCGGGTCTTTCCCATCGCCCCCCGCGGCCAGGTCGAGCTGATCGTCTCCTACGCCACCGCCATCGAGGAGCCGGGGGACTGGCGCCTGCCGCTCAAGGGGCTGCCGCCGCTGCGCTCGGTCGACGTCTCGGCCCAGGTGATGCGCGGGGCCCCCAAGGCCGGCGAGGTGCGGCAGACCGACACCATCCGCCTGCAAAAGATGGACTGGGTGGCCAACGAAGACCTGCGTCTGCCCGGCACCATCGAGGAGGGCCCCCGCACCCTGCGCAGCGGCGACTGGGTGGTGGCCCGCGTCACCCCGCCCATCGAGGCGCCGGCCGCCCCGGTGCGCTCGCTGCTGGTGCTGATCGACTCCTCCGCCAGCCGGGCCTACGACTACGCGGGTGATGTGCGCCGGGTGGGCGCCCTGGCCGCCTCGCTCTCGGCCGGCGCCGGCCGCGACACGCCACTGTTGGTCTACGCCTTCGATCAGGGCCTCACCCCGCTCTTCGAGGGCAAGGCCGGCGACTTCAGCGCCGGGGTCGAGGCCCAGATGCTCACCCGACTGCCGATGGGCGCCTCCGACCTCGCCGGCGCCCTGCGTCAACTCGCCACCACCCCCGGGCCGCGGGTGGAGCGGGCCCTGGTGATCAGCGATGGCGTGCGCACCCTTGGCGATGAGGGGGTGCCGGCCCTGCGAGAAGCCGCAGCCAGCCTGTCTGCACGCGGGGTCAAGCGCCTCGACGTGCTGGCCAGCGGCGGCCTGCGAGACGCCCTTGGCCTCGACGCCCTGGTCGACAGCGGCCTGCCCGAGGATGGCGTGGTGATCGACGCCAGCGCCTCGCTCACCGAGGTGGCCGAGCGGCTCACCCGCGCCACCGCCTCGGACCTCAAGGTGGACGTGGCCGGCGCCGCCTGGGTCTGGCCCGAGTCCCTCGACAGCGCCCAGCCTGGCGAGCCCGTGCTGGTGTACGCCCAACTCCCCGCATCGCAGCCGCTGCAGATCACCATCGGCGGAAAGGCCGTCACCACCGCCCTCGCCGCCGAGGGCAGCCTTCCGCTGGTGGAGCGCGCCGCCGCCGCCGCCCGGGTGCGCCGCCTGTCGGCCCTCTCCGACGAGGCCCGCTCGGCCAAGGATGACGACACCGCCGAGGCCCTCAAGCGGCAGGCCATCTCGCTCAGCCTGGAGCAGCGCGTGCTCTCGCCCTGGACGGCCCTGCTCGTGCTGGAGAGCTGGTGGGACTACCAGACCTATGGCATCGACCCGGCCAACCTCGCCCGCGTCGTGTCGGTGGGGCCGGCCGGCCTCGAGGTGGTCGATCGGCGCGGCACCGACGGCCTGGCGAACCTCGGCTACGAGGAGGAGCGCCCCACCACCACGCGCTCGCGTGACGACCGGCCTCGTCCCTCCCGCAGCGCCGGCCGGTCGGTGGACAAGGACGAAGCGCAGGTCGACCTGGAGCGCCGCGAGCCGGCCCCGCCCCCCAAGGCGGCCGCCCCGCAGCAGCGGCAGGACCCGGTGCTTGGCGCCAACAAGGCCGCCGACATGCCTCTCGCCGACGCCGCCACCAAAGAAGACCTGGGTGGGCTGTTGGGCGACGCCAGCGCCGAGGCCCAGGGCTACGGCGGGCTCGGCACCCGCGGCCTGGGCGCCGGCGGCGGTGGCGGAGTGGGCAGCGCCGGAGAGGGCCTCGTCGGCGGAAAGGGGGAGTCCGCCGTGCCCGCCGACGCCGCCCCGGCCCCCGAAGAAGAAGCCAAGTTTGAAAAAACGGTCCCGGCCAAGCCGATGGCGACCAGCAGCGCCGCGCAGACCGTCGCCGCCGAGCCGCCGCTCCGGCGCATCCAGTCCAGCCCGCCGCCCCCGCCTCCCGCGCGAGCCAAGCCGGCGCGCATTCAGCCCTGGAGCGGCGCCTACGCCGACATTCAGGGCCTCCTCGCCCAGGGGGCCGGCGCCCGCGCCCTGAAGATGGCTTCTGCCTGGCGCGAAGAGGCCCCGGGTGAGGTCCTCGCCTACCTCGCCCTGGCCGACGCCTTCGCCGCCAACGGCCAGCCCGGCGAGGCCCGGCGCGCCGCCGGCTCCCTCATCGACCTCTACCCCTCACGGGCCGACATCCGCCGGGCCGCTGGCGACAAGCTCGCGTCGCTGCAGGCCGCCGACCTCGCCGTGGACACCTACGAGAAGGCCGCTGAGCAGCGCCCCGACCACCCCACGAGCCTGCGCGCGCTGGCCTGGGCGCGGGTGGAGGCCGGCGATCTGAGCGGCGCCTTCGAGGCCATCCTGCGCGCCCAGTCTCAGAGCTACCGCTGGCAGCACGAGGCCGGCCTGCGCCCGGTCTTGCGCGAGGACGCCGCCGTGCTCGGCGCCGTGCTGATCGCCCGCGATCCGGCCCGCCGCGCCGAGGTGGTCTCTGCCCTGGGCCAGCACGGCATCCAGCCGGCCACGGGCCCCTCGCTGCGGGTGATCCTCACCTGGGAGACCGACGCCAACGACGTCGACCTCCACCTGACCGACCGCAGCGGCGAGACCGCCTACTTCGGCCACAAGACCCTGCGCAGCGGTGGCGAGCTGTACCGCGGCGTCTTCGATGGCTACGGCCCCGAGGCCTTCACCATCCAGGGCCAGCCCAGCGGCTTCCCCTACAAGCTGGGCGCCCACTACTACCGCAAGGGCCCGATGGGCTACGGCCTCGGCCGGGTGCAGATCATCCACTTCGATGGCCAGGGCGGAATCGGCCTGGAGAGCCGCCCCTACGTCATCATGGCCGACAACGCCTGGATCGAGTTGGGCGAGCTGCGGCAGGTCCCGGCGCCCCTCGTCCTCACGGCG
>JBEIQK010000962.1:0-2242 GCA_040376505.1 Alphaproteobacteria bacterium
CCTCGCGCAGGGCCAGGGCGTAGCCGCGATCGAGCACCCGCGTGGGCGACAGCGCACCCAGGCGGGCCGTGAGCTGCCCCAGGCGGGCGCGATCGTCGCGGAGCCGGCGCTCGGCGGCCCGCGAGAGGGACTCGCCCAACCGGCCCACCCGCAGGCGGGCCTCGGCGAGGCGGGAGAGGGGATCGCGCAGGCGCAGGCGCAGCACCCGCTCTCGGCGCAGCGACAAGGCCCGGCGGATCGACAGGGCCAGCCGATCGCCCAGCGCCGCGAGGCGGGCCCGGCCCTCGGCGACGCGGGTCGCTGGATCGCGCAGGCGAAGGCCAGCGAGGCGCTCCCGCCGCCGCCGGAGGGAGCGGTCGATGGCGGCGTCGAGGCGCTCGCCCAGGGCGTCGACCCCCATCAACAAGGCCTCGCGCTCGGGAACCACCAGCTCGGCGGCGTGAGAAGGCGTGGCGGCGCGCAGATCGGCCACCAGATCGGCGATCGAGACGTCGACCTCGTGGCCCACGGCGCTCACCACCGGGATGGCCGAGCGGGCGATGGCGCGGGCCACGCTCTCGGCGTTGAAGGCGGCCAGATCCTCGGCGCTGCCGCCGCCGCGGCCAACGATGATGACCTCGCTTAGGCCGTGGGCGTTGAGCCGCTCGATCGCCCGCACGATCTCGTCGGGGGCGCCCTCTCCCTGCACCTTGCAGGGCGACAGGTAGATCGTGAGCCCGGCGAAGCGGCGGTCGAGCACCCGCAAGATGTCTTGCAGGGCCGCCCCCGAGGGGCTGGTGGCGACGCCGATGCGCAGGGGCACCGCGGGGAGCTTGCGCTTGCGGGCGGGATCGAAGAGGCCCTCGGCGGCCAGCTTCTGCTTGAGCGCTTCGAGGCGGGCCGCCAGATCGCCGGCGCCAGCCCGCTCCATCCGCCGCACCAGCAGGCTGTACTTGCCCTGGGGCGCGTAGACGTCGATGTCGCCTGTCACCACCACCCGGTCGCCCTGGGCCGGGGTCCAGCGCATCATCTGGTTGTTGCCGCGGAACATCACGGCGGCCAGCACGGCGCCAGCGTCCTTGAGGCTGAAGTACCAGTGGCCGGTGCGGTAGGGGGTGAACTGGCTCACCTCCCCCTCCACCGTGACGGTCCCCACCTCGGCCGAGAGGGTGCGCTTGATGAGGTCGGTGAGGGCAGAGACAGAGAGGGCGTCGGACATGGCTCCCTCCTACCCTTGGCGCGTCGCCCGGGCCCGCCGCTCCCGGGCCCAAAGGCCGAGCAGCGCGAGGAGACCGAGGGGGCCGAGCCAGAGGCCCGGCGAGCTGTAGACAAAGCGCAGGGTGCTGCGCCCGGCCGGCACCAAAACGCCCATAAAGACGAGGTCGGCGCGCAGCAGCGTGGCCGGGGCCCCGTCGCGGGTCACGCTCCAGCCGGGCAGCCCGCTCTCGCCCAGCACCAGCAGGCCCGGCGCGGTCGCCTCCACCGTCACAAGGCGCACCGTGGGGCCCTCCTCCACCACCGTCGCCACCCCCGCGGCGGCGGGCTGCGTACAGGGCACAGCGCCCTCCGGCTCCTCCACGATGGCCTCCCCGCGCAGCTCCGCGCCGAGCAGGGCCGTGAAGGGCTCGGCGGCGAGGCGGCTGCAGGCCACCACCCAGGCCGCGGGGAAGGGGTCGAGGTTCTCGAAGAGCCCGGCCCCGCCCGGCAGGTCGGCCCGGCGCGGGTAGCCGGCGGCTTCGAGGTCGTGAACGCTGAGCAGCCAGCGCAGGCCCAGGAGATCGACGAGCTGCGGGTGGGCGGCGAGGCGCGCGACCTTGGCAGCGCCCTTGTCGCCCACATCGAGGCCGGCCTGGGCGAGCAGGGCCTCGGCCCGCAGCCGCAGCAGGGGGCTCGGGATCAGCACGTCGCGCTGGCCAAAGAGCAGGCCGAGGCTGGAGCTGAGCAGCTCCACGTCGAGAGACGGGTCCACCCGCCGGTCGACCACCCCGTAGCGGCCCGGCCTCGCCTCCAGGAGCGGCAGGGCCGCCGGCTCCGCGTCGAGGAGGGCCTGGGGGGCCTCGCCCAGGACCCCCGCGCCAAAGCGGTGGAGGTCGAGGTAGAGCAGCCCCGTCAGCAGGGCCGCCCGCCGCCGCCCATCGGCCACGCCCAGGGCTGCCGCGCAGGCCAGCAGCGTCAAGGCGGCCCCCGACACCACCGGCCCCATCGGGCTCGCCGACGATCGGGCCGCCGAGAGGATCGCCGCGGCCCGCGCCGGGGCCTGGGC
>JBEIQK010001069.1:0-1817 GCA_040376505.1 Alphaproteobacteria bacterium
AGCTCGGGGGCGCCGCCGGTGAGGTCGACCGTAGACGCGCCGCTGCGATCGAGGGCGGCGATGCAGGCGTCGACCGTGGCCTCGTCCATGTTCTCGGCGATGCGGTCGGGGCCGGCGTCGACGTGGCAGTGCCGGCATCGCATGTTGCAGAGCTTGCCGAGGTTGACCTGCAGGACCTCCAGCCGGCCCGGCCGCAAGGGCGACCAGCCCGACACGGCCAGCGCGCCCTCAAACTCCTGGGGCAGGGCGAGGCTGTCGAGCAGGGCGAGCTGATCGAAGGGATCGCGCACGCCCTACATCCCGTGCTTGTGGACGTGGTTCAGCATCTGCACGCCGTGCACCAGCGAGGCCCCGCCGCGAATGGCAGCGGCGACGTGCACCGCCTCGGTCATCTGGTCGAGGTCGCTGCCCTTCTCCAGGCAGTCCTTGGCGTAGGCGTCGATGCAGTAGGGGCACTGCACGGCGTGGGCCACGGCGAGGGCGATGAGCGACTTCTCGCGGGCCGTGAGCGCACCTTCGGCGAAGACCGCGCCGTACCAGTCGAAGAACTTGCGGGCGAGCTCGGGGCTGCCCTGAGCGATCTCGCCAAAGCGAGGGAGGTCCTTGTCGTTGTAGTAGTCGGCCACGGCGGCGCTCCCAGCGTGAGGCCCCCCTTTATGCCGCCGGCCCCCGCGCGGTTACCGCCCGCAAGGCCGCCCCCAGCGCCTCGGCGTTCTGGGCGATGTAGCCAGCGGGATCGCGATCATAGGCGGCGTCGGGCTTGCCCGGGAAACACA
Source organism: Alphaproteobacteria bacterium (assembly GCA_040376505.1). Taxonomy (GTDB): domain Bacteria; phylum Myxococcota_A; class UBA796; order UBA796; family UBA2385; genus JBEIQK01. Next base: position 777 of record JBEIQK010001069.1, read on the forward strand.
GCCCGCGGCTGGAGCTGGCCAGGACCCCGAGGCCATCGTCGCGGGCGCCGGCCAGGGCCTGGGCGGGGGTGCCGCCCTGGGCGCCCAGGCCGGGCACCCGAACCCAGGCCCGCGGCATGGCGGCGCGCAGGGCGAGGGCCTCGACGGCGGCGGTGCAGCCCACCACCGCGCCGATGGCGGAGAAGCCCGAGGCGCCGACCGTGCCCGCGCCGAGGCGATCGACCAAAGCGGCGACCTGATCGGCGAGGCGAGGCTGCCCCTGCCCTTGCAGCTCGGCCGAGCCGGGGTTGGTGGTGCGCACCAGCACGAAGAGCCCGCGGCCATCGGCCTCACAGAGGGGGAGGTAGGGGCGAAGGGTGTCGGAGCCCATGTAGGGGTTGACCGTCAGCGCGTCGGCGCCCAAGGGGCCGTCGGGGGCCAGAAGGGCCTCGGCATAGGCGGCGGCGGTGCTGTCGATGTCGCCGCGCTTGCCGTCGGCCACGACGATCAAGCCGGCGCCGCGCGCCTCTTCGCCAAGGGCCTCCAGCGCCGCCATGCCCGGCGCGCCCAGCGCCTCGTAGAAGGCGAGCTGCGGCTTGATGGCCGCCACCCGCCCGCGCGCCGCCCCGATGGCGAGGCGCCCGAAGTCGAAGACGGCGTCGGCGGCGGCCTTGCGGCGATCGGCCCCCGATCGGCCCTCAAAGCGCGCCCGCAGCGGCGCCGGCAGGCGGTCGAGGTGGGGATCCAGGCCCAAACAGAGGGGGGCCGTGGCGCGAACCGCGTCGGCGAGCCGATCACCGAAGAGAGGGAGGCGGGGCATCAGGGCTCGGCCGGACGGCGCTTGGGGTAGTGGTCGTTGGTCACGCGAGAGACCTGAAAGACCGAGTAGAAGAAGCGATCCTCCAGGCGGGCGCGGGCCTCGGCCGGCAGCAGACCGACCACGCGACGCGCCAGGCCCACGACGAGCCGGGCGCCGAGCAAGGCCGGGCTGCCCTCGGCCACTACAGCCCTGCCGTGAGCATCAGGCTCTCGAGCCAGAAGATGCCGTCGGCGTCTTCATCG
>JBEIQK010000695.1:0-3555 GCA_040376505.1 Alphaproteobacteria bacterium
CGGGGCTTGGCGCGCTCACTTCCATCGGCGAGGACCTGCAGGTCACCGACAACTTTGCGGTGCTGGATGTCTCGGGGCTTGGCGCGCTCCACACCATCGGCGGCGGAATGTCGGTCGCCTGGAACTACCGGCTGAGGACACTCAGTGGACTGGGCTCACTCCACTCAGTGGGTGGTGACGTGTTGATCCAGAAGAACAACGGCCTCCTTCACCTCGACGGCCTGGGAGCGCTCAGCTCCATCGGCGAGGACCTGCAGGTCACCTCCAACTATGCGCTGGTGGACGTCTCGGGGCTTGGCGCGCTCCACACCATCGGCGGGGATCTGCAGGTCACCTACAACTCTCCGTTGCCGGATGTCTCAGGGCTTGGCGCGCTCCACACCATCGGCGGCGGAATGGAGGTCGTTAGAAACGACCGGCTGAGGACACTCAGTGGACTGAGCTCCCTCCAGTCAGTGGGTGGTGACCTGTCCATTGCCAGCAACCACATGCTCCAGCACATGGATGGCCTTGGCGGCGTCCGCACGGTCGGAGGATCCCTCAAAATCACGGACAGCCCGTCGTTAGTCGACATCGCCGGTCTGAGCCAGCTCAGCTCGGTAGGGATGGACCTGGACATCTCGGAAACGGGGCTCATCGACCTCGATGGACTCGGCGACCTGAACACTGTAGGGGGTACCATCGAACTCTACTTTAACACCGACCTGGTCAACGTCGATGGACTCAGCTCCGTGAGCTCCTTGGGAGGCTCGCTCCACTTGACCTGCAACTCTCGTCTCGAGAACGTGGACGGGTTGAGGTCCATCTCTGTCATTCCAGGACGCCTCACAATCATCGCGGCTGACCTCGTTGAGGTGGATGGGCTCGCCGGGCTCGAGTCGGTTGGGGGCGGTCTGCTTTTCTGGGAAAACTTTTCGCTCGTCGACCTCGACGGGCTCAGCGGCATTGCAGGCACCGTGGAGTATGTCGACTTGTTCAACAACTGGGCGCTGGTGGATGTCAGTGGCCTCAGCGGCCTCACCGCGACCACGAAGGGCCTCATCATCTCAGGCAACAACGCGCTCATCAACGTGGACGGCCTTGGCGCCTTGACGGCGGTCGGCTGGGAGCTCGAAATCTCAGGAAACGATCTGCTGAACTCGGTGTCCGGCCTCTCTAACGTCGGGTCGGTGGGGGGTGGCCTCACCATCGTCAACAACCCTTCCCTGCCCACCACCGACGCGGTGGCGTTACAGAATACGATTGGTGTGGCAAACATCGGGGGCACCATCACCATCAGCAACAACCTCTGATGGAGCAAGCCCGGCCTGTTTCGGAAGCTCGGACCGGTGGTACTACGAGAGCAGTTCGGCGCCCCCCGATCCGCCTGGCGCCAGTGGGCGCGGCGCTGGCGGGCCACGTCGGGCTTCTGGTCTCGCTTTGATCGGATGGCGGTGTGACGACCGGCGCAGCGGTTTGCCGGGTTGGGCCCCGGCGACGAATCGGGAGTACAGAACCAGTCTGTCGCGGACGGGTTGCGCAAGGTGAAGCTTTGTGGCGCTGCCTGGCCGGCCTTCTTCGCGAGCCAACTTGGCGCGCGGGCACCTCCCTTGCGGTTGGACCTGTGTGGGCCGAGGGGTTCGAATGCCACGCAGGTTCAACGTGGCTGAACAGCACGCGGCGAGGGCGACGCGGTGCGGGTCTTCGACGCCACGCCGCCCCGCGGACGCTTGGACGGGGTGCTCGCGCGCATCGCGCAGGGGGCGGGGCCCGCTCAGCGATCAAAGGTCTGACTCACCCGGACCCGCGCGTCGCGACCGGGCGCGACGTCGAACAGAGCCCCCACCCCGGCGACGCCCGCGCGGGACAAGATGCTGCGAAGGCGACAGCGCTCCCAGGACAGACGTTCCAACGTGGCGTCCGGCGACCCTCCGAGCGCCTGATACGCCGCGTGCGCCTCCGTCGCCGAGAGCCAGCCGCCCGCGGGAATGTCGATGCGACGAGCCTGTAGGTAGACCTCCAACACCCGCGCACACTCCCCACGGGCCGTCACCTGCCCCGCGCGGTTGGCAAACGTCGCGGTGCGCGCAGCGAGATCCACGTCGGCGAACACACCCGGCCGCGACAGATCAATGGGAGTGGCGACGGTGGTGGCGACACCCCCCGAGGCATGGACGCGCACGGCCCTCCCGTCGCGGATGATCACGTGGCCATCCGGATAGGCCTGACCACCATCCCCCTCGACGTCGAGCGGAAGGGCGATGTCCGCGCGAAGCTCTGCCCAGGCTGCGGCCTCGTCGTCGTCGAGGAGTTCGCCGTCGGGGAGGCGCACCAGATGCGCGCGTGGCGGGTCTGCGGTGACCAGTTCGATCCAGGTCGACTCCGAGAGGCGAACGCGCCCTGCGCGCAGGGTCGCCACCGCCAGCGATCGCCAACCCGCGGGGAGGGCGGCACCCCCGCCATGGGTGCGTTCGTCCGCCCCCAGGGTCCGCCAACCCCAGGCCCCCTCCAGCCAACGCACCTCGAGCCAGTAGAGGGGGCAGGACCCGTCCAAAATCCGAACCGGGCAGGTCCAGTGGCGCCCGATAAGCGTGCTTGCAGCCAGAGGGAAGACGCGCACCTGGGCGCTGTCGGAGACGAGGAGCGTTGCCATGGAAGGGCATTACCATGGCCGAAGGGCGCGTGGTGCAGGGGGGTACCGGCCTTTGGGCCCTCTTCGCGTTACCTGCGCGCGTGCCACTGCACCCCACCCAGCGCCTCCAAGGCGGCCGGTATGTCCTGCTTGGTCTGCTCCGCACCGGCGGTGAGGCCGAAGTCTGGCGCGCCCTGGACACGACGGTGGCCCAGGAGCGGGCGCTCAAGGTCTTCCCAGCCACCGAGGGCGGCGCTGATGCGGCGGCGCGTGAGCTTGCGCTGGCCCGCCGGATCTCCCACCCCAGCGTCGTTCGGGTGGACGATGCCTTCGTCGATGGGGACTACGCCTTCGTCGTCATGGAGCTCGCCGAGGGCTCGCTCGCCGAGCGGGTCGCCACCCTGGGGCCGCTCAGCCCCGCCGAGGCCTTGGCCGCCCTGTCGGGGCCTCTGTCCGCGCTCGAGGCCGCCCACGCCGCTGGCATTGTCCATCGTGACATAAAGCCGCACAACCTGCTGGTCTTCGGGGCCCTGGATGGTCCACTCCTCGGTAACGAGAATGGTCGGCCCCGGGCAACTGTCAAGCTGAGCGACTTTGGCATCGCGCAGGTGCGGGCCGAGGGCCTCACCCGCACACGCAGCGGGGCCTTCCTCGGCAGCCTCCCCTTCATGTCACCCGAACAGCGTCGCGACCCCCGGAAGGTCGGCCCGCCGACGGATGTCTATGCCGCGGCGGTGACGCTGGCGTGGCTGGTGACCGGCCGGGCGCCCGGCGATCTGTACCTGCCTGAGACGTGGGAGGAGTTGAGGAGGGCCTTGCAGGACCGAGGACTTCCGCGTCAGGACATCGAGCGCATCGTAGGGGCCGTCGAGGCCGGAGGGAAGTGGAGTGCGACGGAGCGTCCGGGCATCGAGACCTTCGCCAAAGTACAAACCAGCTCGACG
>JBEIQK010000294.1:0-7356 GCA_040376505.1 Alphaproteobacteria bacterium
CCGATCGTCACGCCATTGGCGTCTTCGGGCTGAATGACGAGGAGGCGCACGCCTACCAGCGTCTCGTACTTGACGTCGGCGACCACGCGCCCGATGACCCGTGCCAGCTCCACGGCAACTCCTATTGGGGCGCCGGCGGCGCAAAGGCCGGCGGGCGCAGCAGCCAGGTGACCATCTCGGGGTGCGGGCGGGCGATCCGCTCCACCCGGTGCAGGTGCCCGCGGGCCGACAGCAGCGAGGCGCCCAGCTCGAGGGCGGCCTCCACGTCAGCCTGGGCGCCGTGAACGATGAAGTAGGCCCGCCCGCCAAGCCCGCCGGTGACCCGCAGGCCGGTGAGGGACACCCGCGCCCCCTTCAAGACCCGCTCGGCGGCGAGGAGCACGCTGGCGACGCGGCTGCCCTCGATCACGCCGAGGTTGTCGAGGGCCTCCGCGCTGCCCAGGCTGACGGCGCCACGCAGGGCGGGGAGCAAGGCGGCATGGGCATCACAGAGGAGCATGGCGTCGAGGAGCAGCTCGGCGCCCACGGATACGCCAGCGCCAAAAGACTCCTCCACCTCGGCCACGCCGCCGGCGAAGAGCACCAGCAGGCGCCCCGGCTCGACGAGGTTGACCTCCAGGATCTCGACCTCCGCCTTCTTGACGAGGGCGTCGAGCGCCGCAAGGCCGCGCGCGACCGAGTCGATCTCCAGCAGCGCCAGCGCAGGGGCGCTCCCCATGGGCTTGCTCACACGATCCGAAAGTAGCCGGCCAGGGTGCAGCGCCGCTCACGGGTGAAGGTGCGCGCCGTGGTGAGGCCGTCGCCGGTGGGGCTGGCGATGGTGAAGCTGGTGTAGCCCTCGCCGCCGTAGCCGAGACCCGCGCAGTGGTTGGCGTTCTTCACGAAGATCGAGCAGTTGACCACCTTGGCCATGCGGTGCAGGTTGTCGAGGTTTCGACTGTACATGCTGGCGGTGTGGCCGTAGCCGTGCTCGGCCTCGACGGCGAGATCGATGCCCTCGTGCACATCCTTGACCCGAACAAAGGGCAGGATGGGCATCAGCAGCTCGTGCTGCACGAAGGGGTGATCGAAGGGGACCTCGCAGATGACGAGGCGGGGGTCGCCCTTGTAGGGGATGTCTGCCCGCTTCAAGAACTCGGCGGCGTTCTTGCCCACCATGTCGCGGTTGGTGTGCTCGCGATCTGCGGTGAGGGCCACCTTCTCGAGGCGGGTGATCTGGTGGTTGCGGATGCGCACGCAGCCGAGCGCCTCCATGCGGTCCATCAGCCCGTCGAAGATCTTCTCGACCGCGAAGACCTCCTTCTCGTCGACGCAGATGATGTTGTTGTCCATGCTGGCGCCGGTGAGGATCTCGCGGGCCGCGCGGTCCAGATCGGCGGTCTCGTCGACGACGACGGGGGGGTTGCCCGGGCCGCCGGCCACCACGCGCTTGCCGCTGGCCATCGCCGCCTTGACCACGGCCCCGCCGCCGGTGACCACGAGCATCCGCATGCCCTTGGCCTTCATGAGCTGGTTGGCGGTCTCGATGGTCGGGTCGCCCACACAGGTCATGATGTTCTCGGGCCCGCCCACCTCGATGGTGGCCCGGTTGATGAGGTCGATGCAGTAGGCGCTCACCCGCTTGGCGCCCGGGTGGGTGTTGAAGGCCACCGCGTTGCCGCCCGCCACCATGCCGATGCCATTGTTGAGGATGGTCTCGGTGGGGTTGGTCGACGGGGTGATCGAGCCGATGACGCCGTAGGGGGCGCGCTCGATGAGGGTGAGGCCGTCGTCGCCGGTGTAGGCGATGGGATCGAGGATCTCCGGCCCCGGCGTGCGATGGATCACGAGGAGGTTCTTCTTGATCTTGTCTTCTACCCGCCCGAGCCCGGTCTCCTCATGGGCCATCTTCGCCAGCGTGTGGACATCGGCCGCCGCGCGCTTGCGGATGTTGGCGATGATCTCGCGCCGCTTCTCCATCGGCAGGGCGATGAGCTGGAGCTGCGCCTTGTGGGCCGCGCCGATGGCGTCGTCGACGGTCTTGTAGACCCCCAACGGCCGGTTGGGCATGTCATGCACCCGCGCCGGCTGTTCGCCCGCCCGGATGCGGCCGAGCACCCGCTCGACGACCTCGGTGATGTCGACCTTCTCAGACATCAGGCCCCCTCAGCCTTGGCCGCGGCCATCTCTTCGAGGGACTCCGCGTACTTGTCGTAGACCACCTTGCCGCCGAGGTCGACGGTGTCGACGATGGCCATGATGGTGGCGTCGATGGGGCGCCCATCGGTGGCCCGGGTGGCCCGGGCCGACGAGCCGCTGGCGTAGAGCACGAGCTCACCGACTCCGGCGCCCACCGCGTCGACCGCGACGACGAAGGAGTCCTTGGTGGCCATGTCCACCGACACGTCGCGCACGACGTAGAGCCGCAGGCTCTCAATCTTTTCGTCTTTGCGCGTCGAGACCACCGTGCCGACGATTCGCCCGAGCTTCATGACGCCCTCTCGTACCGTTTCGCTGCCTGCTCGATGGATGGCCGCCGGCCAGCGGAGGAGCCCCGCCGGCGGCGACGAAGGCCCCTAGCCCGCCTTGGGCTGGCGACCGAGCGGCAGGACCGCGTCGATGTTCTCGTGGGGACGGGGGATGACGTGGACGCTGACGAGCTCGCCAACGCGCTGGGCCTGACGGGCGCCCGCCTCGGTGGCAGCCTTGACAGCGGCGACGTCGCCACGGACGATGGCGGTGACATAGCCGCCGCCGATCTTTTCGAAACCAACCAGCTCAACGCGGGCGGCCTTCACCATCGCGTCAGCGGCCTCGACCATGGCCACGAGGCCCTTGGTCTCAATCATGCCGAGTGCATCAGCCATGAGAGCTCTCCATTGCGGTAGGGGGAAATCTAGGAAGCGGCCAGGGCCTCGATCGCAGCGATGGCTGCGTCGCGCGCGCTGTCGATCTCGCTCTCGGAGCCGGCCATCCACAGGCGCCCGAAGGCGCCGAAGGGCTGCAGGTTCACGAGGTTCACATTGGCGGCCTTCTCGGCCTCGTTGGCGGCGGCGACGACCCAGGCGGCCGGCTCCGTCTCGAGGATGAAGAGGCTCTGCCCGGGAATCAGCATCATGCCGCTGCGGTTGCGGTTGATGATCTGGGCCTGGTAGGACTCCACGGCGCGGATGATCTGGTTGGAGACCACCTTGGGGCGCACCCGGTCTTCGTACTTGACCTTGAGGAAGCCGAGGATGGCGTCGCCGGCCGAGAGGACCTCGCCCTTGTCGTCGTGGTGCACTTCGAGCAGGCCAAAGGCGCGCTCGACGACCTGCACAGCCGGGGCTGCGCGGGTGGCCTTGAGCGCCACGTCGGTGACCCGGTTGATGATCATGCCCGGGGCGGTCTCCACCCAGAGGGAGGCCTGCCCGGCGAGGGGGAGGAAGCCCCGGCAGGTCGTGCCGGTGAAGGCCGCGAGCTGCGGCTGCAGGCTGTCCAGGAAGACGTAACCACGAAGGCTGACCGACACGCTCCACCTCGTCTCATCATGAGCCCGACCCTGGTACCGCGCGCGATGCGTCGGCGTCAAGGCGGGCCCATCTCTGTGAACGGACTCGGCCGCGCGGACAGACATGACAAATCATGACATCTCGTGGCCCGCCTTTCACCCATGGGATAGACCCACCCAGAATTTGAGAGGCACGATGTTCTCATCCCACAAACGCGCCTGGTCCATCGCCATCGCCGCAGTCACCTTGCTTGGGATCGTGGGCTGCCCCGACCCCAATCCGATGGGCGCCGTAGAGGAGAAGGCAGGGGCTCCGTCGGCGGCGGGCGCATCCACGGCACCCCCTCCCGCGGCCAGCGATCCCGGCGCCACCCGCCCGGACGCCGCGCGCTTCAAGGTCACGCCGGGAGAAGGGGTGACGGTGTCGGGCACCTTCACCTACCCGGGCACCCGCAAGGGGCTGATGCGCATCGACCTGCTGCAGATCCCCGAGGGCACGCCGCCGCGGCTGGTGCACACCCTGGAGCTGAAGACGACGGGCGAGTGGAAGGTGGCGGCGCCCAAGGGCTTTGGCGACCTCTACCTGATGGCCTTCATCGACCAGAACCGGGACGGCCCAAGCCCCGACGATCCCGCGGCGGTGGTGAAGGTGACGATCGCCAACGACTCCATCCCCAATGTCTCGCTGGCCCTCTCCGAGGAGCCCGATCTGGGGCCCTTCGCGCCCGGCGCCACCCCGGGCGCGCCGACGGCCGAGGGAGAGGCGCCCGCCGCCGCGCAGACCGAAGGAACGCCCCCCAGCGGGTCGGCGCCTTCGGGCGGTCCGGCCGATCCGCCGCCGCCCGCAGCGGGCGGGCCCGCGCCGGCTGGCTCCCCGTAGATTACGCCGAGGGTGTGAGCACCTCCTCCTCCACCCCCGCGGTCAGCCTCATCGTCCCCGTCTACGACGAAGAGGAGAACATCGATCCGCTCCACGCCGCCATCGTCACCGCGATGGGCGATCGGGCCTTTGAGGTGCTCTACGTCAACGATGGCAGCCGGGATGCTTCGGCCCGGCAGCTCGACGCTCTGGCCGATCGCGATCCGCGGGCGCGGGTGCTGCACTTTGTTCGCAACTACGGGCAGACCGCCGCGCTCACCGCAGGCATCCGTCACGCGCGGGCGCCCGTGCTGGTCACCCTCGACGCCGACCTGCAGAATGATCCGGCCGACATCCCGGCGATGCTGGACCGATTGACAGACTGTGATGTGGTCTGTGGCTGGCGTAAGGCCCGGCAAGACGCCTTCTTCAGCCGCACCTTGCCGAGCCGCATCGCCAACGCGCTGATCAGCCATCTGTCAAAGGTGTACCTGCACGATTATGGCTGCACCCTGCGGGTCTACCGCCGTGAGTACATCCAAGACATCCCCCTCTACGGCGAGATGCACCGCTTCATCCCGATCTATGTCACCTGGGCAGGGGCGCGCCTCGTCGAGATGGAGGTGCGGCACCACCCGCGCACCCGTGGACAGTCGAAGTATGGCCTCGGGCGCATCCCCAAAGTCCTGCTCGACCTCACCACGGTCAAGTTCCTGCGCGACTTCTATGTCACGCCGATCTACTTCTTCGGCTGGGTGGGCTTTCTCCTCGTGGCCGGCGGCGTGCTGAGCGGGGTGGCGGCGATGGCCTCCTGGGCCTTGTGGGATCAAGCCAGCCTCTCGGCGGCGCTGACGGTGGTATCTCCGATGCTGGCCATCTTTGGCGTGGTGGAGATCACGCTGGGCATCATCGCCGAGGTCCTCATTCGCATGCACTACGAGATTCAGGCCAAGGCGCCGTACCGGGTGCGGCGCGCCCGAAACATCGATGGCGTCGCCACCCTGGAGGGTTGACCATGTGTGGCATCGCCGGACTCTACCGCCTGGGCGGGGTGGCCGAACCCCAGCGCGCCCAGGCGATGGTGCGCAGCCTCGCCCACCGCGGGCCCGATGACGAAGCGATGGAGCGCTGGGGGCAGCCGCCCTGGGTGGTGCTGGGCGCCCGCCGCCTCGCCCTGGTCGATCCAAAGGGTGGGCAGCAGCCCGGTCGCGACGCCACCGGGCGCATTCGCGTCTTCCTCAACGGCGAGATCTACAACCACGCGGCGCTGCGGACCGAGCTTCGCAGCAACGATGTGCCGATCCGCACGGCGTCGGACACCGAGGTCGTGGCCCATCTGGTGGCGCTCCAAGGCATTCCGGCGGCGCTCTCGCGCTTGCAGGGGATGTTCACCCTGGCCATCCTCGACGTAGAAGGCCAGCAGCTCACGCTGGTCCGCGATCGGATGGGGGTGAAGCCCCTGTACTGGCGGACCCTCTCCGATGGCACCCTCGCCTGGGCTTCGGAGCTGCGGGCCCTGCACGGCCTGGGGGCGCTGCAGCTCCGCGCCGAGGCGCTCCAGGCCTTCCTGCTCCAGGAGATGATCCCCACGCCCTGGACCCCTTGGCAGGGCGTCCACAAGCTGGAGCCGGGCACCTTCCTGCAGATCGATCGCCAGGGCATGCGGCAGACGCGCTGGTGGACGCCGCCGGTGCCCCGTGGCCCGGCGCCGGCTGATCTCGATCGCTGGGCCACCTCGCTGCACGGCGCTTTGCAGGTGGCCGTGAAGCAGCGGCTGCAAGCCGACTACGAGGTCGGCGTGCTGCTCAGCGGAGGCCTCGACTCCAGCGCGATCACCGCCCTGGCCCAGGCCCAGAGCGAGCGCCCCCTGCGCTCCTTCTCGATCTCGGTCGACGCGCCCGGCTTTGACGAGGGGCCCGAAGCACGGCGGGTGGCCGCCAGCCTGGGCACCCAGCACCAGGAGGCCCGGCTCGGCGCCGAAGACCTGCCGCGCCTGCTCGACGCCGTCACCGAGCACATGGACGAGCCCCTGGCCGACAGCTCCCTCATCGCCAGTTGGCGGCTGATGGAGCTGGTGCGCGAGGCGGGCCTGCGCTGCGTGCTCTCCGGCGACGGCGCCGACGAGTCCTTCGCCGGCTACCCCACCACCCTGGCCCACGGCCTCGCCGATCTGGCCGCGCCCTTCGCCCGCCTGCTGGGCCCCCTCACCCGCCGCCTGCCCACGCGCTGGGAGGGCGTGACCCCCGACTACATGGCCCGACGCTTCGTCGACGGCCTCTCGCACCCCTGGGCGCGCCGCCACGCCATCTGGATGGGGGCCTGGCTGCCCGACGAGTTGGGCGTCGCCGAGACGGTGTGGGAGCAGGTCGACGCCCATGCTGAGGCCGCCGCCGGGGCCGACCCGGTCTCGCGCTGCCTGTACCTCGACCAGCGGCTCTACCTCGCCGATGGCGTGCTTGTGAAGATGGACCGGGCCAGCATGGCCCACGGGATCGAGGTGCGCAGCCCCTTCCTCGACCACTCCATCGTCACCCTCGCCGCCGACATGCCGGTGCAGATGAAGCTGCTCGGCCGCCAGCGCAAGCGGGTGCTCAAGCGGGCCATGGCCGGGCTGCTGCCGGTCGAGACCCTTCATCGTCGCAAGCAGGGCTTCGGCACGCCCATCGGCCCCTGGCTGCGCGGGCCCGCCAAGGGCCTCCTTCGCGATCTGCCCGAGCAGGTCGACGACCTCATCCCCGGCGATCGGCTCCGCGCCGTCATCGCCGAGCACGCCGCCGGCGTGGCCGACCACCGCCGACGCCTGTGGAGCGCCCTCATCCTGGCGCGCTGGCGGCGCGGCCCCTGGGGAGAGTGAAGGCTCAGCTCGCGACAGCGCCGCTGAAGTAGGCCCGGGCGTCGGAGAAGGCCGCCACCAGCGAGCCGCCACCAAGGTCCAGCCAGACGAGGTAGTCGCTGGCCTGGGTGACGACGTGGGCGGCGACGAGGTTCCCGGGGGCGGTGTGCTGAAGCGCGTGCAGCACCGCTGCGG
>JBEIQK010000450.1:0-5407 GCA_040376505.1 Alphaproteobacteria bacterium
AAGAGCTTGACGTCCATGCTGAGCGACTGGATGACGCCAGTGAACTTGAACTCCTCCCAGAGGAAGAGCAGCACCGGCGGGCGCACCATGCCGGCGGGGTCGGAGTCGGTGACCTCGCGGGGCACTGACAGGGCGTGAATCGCCTTCATGTCGTCGAGCACCGAGGCCTTCTGCCCGGCGACATTGGCGGTGTAGAAATTGAGCGACACCGCCAGCATGATCGCCGCCGAGGGCTGCGAGGCGTCGAGCCAGGTGGTGAAGCTGAGCGTGTCGTTGGCGCCGGCGCGGCCGGTTTCAAAGGACTTGTAGGCGTCGCCGGCGTTGTTCTGCATGTGGCTGGAGCGATCGAGCCGCAGGGAGGTGGGATTGAAGGTGAGATCGACGGTGAGATCGGGGTCGTCGACGCAGTAGAGCTGAGCCTTGACGGGGCCGGCGATGTGGGTGGCGATGAAGGCGGCCGACTGAACGGCGCTCAGCGCGACCTCGACGGGATCAGCCATGGGCACGTCTCCCTACGGTGGGGGTGCGGCTCACGTGTAGTCCTCCCAGACCGTCGGCTCGAAGAAGAGGCCGCTGGAGAGCTTGACCACCTGGGCCTCATGACTGTAGAAGGTGCCGCTCGAAAAGCTGATGGCCGGAAACTCGGCCCGCTCCATGCGCAGATCGCCATAGTCGGGGGTGGCCAAGGTGCTGGCTTCGCTGGCTTCGGCTTCTTCGGCCACCCGGCTGGCGACGGGGTCGCGCGGCCCTTCGGTGGGGCTTGTGTCCCAAACGGTCTCGGTGGGCTCCTCGGCGAGGCGGGAGGGACTGACGTGGACCTCCTCAGAGGTCTCCTCCTCTTCGATGACGGGCGGGACGTACTTCTCGGCCTCCCTGGACTCCGAGGAGTGGCTGAGTGGATCGGCGGTGTCCTCCTCCTCCAGCTCATCGGGCACGAAGGGGGCCCAGGTGTGGTCCTCCTCCTTGACCAGGTTCGGAGAGAAGGCGGGGCGGGTGGGGTCCTCCTCATTGACCAGGTTCGGAAAGATCAGCGGCAAGGGGGGCTCGAAGGGCAGGGTCCAACTCACCTCGGTGGGGATGGGGATCAGGGTCACGGCCTCATAGGCCAGGGTGATCTCTTCGGTGTCGACGCCGTTGTCGTTGGCGTTGAGCCGGGCCGCTTCCCAGGACAGAGGCCAGGCATCCCAGAGCAGGTAGATGCGCAATGGCACAAACATCCGGTTGAATTGCACCACCGTGACGGCGCGCTTGTAGGCGTAGCCAGCCTCGACGGCGTGAATCCAGTCATAGAGCGCGGTGCTGTTGGTGAGCCCCCACTCGATCTTGCACTCCTGGTACTTGGACGGACCCACCCGCAGGTGCGGCGAGTGGTTGCGCCCGCCCTCGCGCAGCTCCTCGGCGTCGACCCGCCGGCCGATGCCGCTCACCGAGCGAAAGACGCCAAAGGGGTTGGTGCCAATCATCACGTGAAACAGGAAGCCCACCTGGGCCTCGGTCTCCAACGCGCTCAGCAGCGGGCCAAACATCAGGCCTCCACCAGAGAGGGCTTCTCGCCGGTGCGCACCATCACGCGCATCGAGACGCGCTGCATCCAGGGGCGCAGGTAGCCAGTGATCGTGGCGCCCAGCCCCGGGGCGGCGGGATCGCGGATCACCGCGGCCTCGATCTGGGGCGCGCCCACGCCCCGATCGCCCACCAGAAGGCCCTGTTCGAGGAAGGGTCGCAGGGCGATGTGCAGGCCGTTTGAGAGGTTGAGCGCCTCCTGCGTTGTGACCGTTCGAAAGACAAACAGATCGGCGGCCTCGGCCACCCGCTTGTGGACCTGCTTCACCGTAAACAGAGCCGGCAGGGGCCAGTCTCCGCGCGGCCGGCGGAGGGAGGGCTCGGTGCGCACCACGCCGACATTGTCGACCGGATCGATGAAGAGATCGACCATGCCGCTGTTCTCGTCGACCGCGTCCTGGGGCTCGCGCCGAAAGGGCTCCAGCTCGGCCCGGCGATCGAGGCGGGCGCGGCGCGGCGGCCGGAGGGGCGCCCGGCGGTGGGTGAGCGAGCGGCCGCGCCCGCGGTCCGCCCCGAGGAGGCCCGCCACCACCGCCGCCGCCGATCGCCAGTCGTGGCCCGCCAGGGCGTCGTCTTCGCCGGTCCAGCGGCACATCGCGATGTCGGCGCCGCTGAGCGAGGTGACCAGCCGGTCGGCGTCCTGGGCCGGGGCGTCGAGGCAGGCGATCTGGCAGGACTCGGCCAGGGTCTGGGCGAGGTTGACGATGAGCTGGTGGGTGGAGCGGGCCGGCAGGCGCTTGAAGTCGGGGAAGACCAGCAGAGCGCCGCGCTGATCGGCCAGGAAGGAGGGGAGCTGCTCGACGATGGCGGGGTGGAGCAGGTCGCCGCGCACCGCCCCGTTGGCCCGCCACAGCACCAGCTCCACCGAGGGGGCGCCCGCGCGCAAGGTGGTGGAGACCGTGTCGGAGAGGAGCGAGGGCTGTTCGGCCTGCGAGAGGTCGGGCACACCGGTGAGGGGGCTGGTGGCGCCCAGCCGCAGGTGCTCAAAGGCGCAGCTCTGGCTGTGCAGTCGCCCGCTGCGCACCACCGCCGCCGGCGAGGTGTCGCCCACCCAAGGCGCCGCCTCGGGCACCGCGCCGATCACCACCACCCGCGGGTGGTCATCGACGGCCACCCCCCGCCGCTCGTGGGCGAACTGGATGCGGAGGGGGGACCGCGCCGCGCTCATGTCTCGGACTCCAGGATGCGCTTGTTGATGGCGCTGATCTGGTTGACCCACTCGATGCGCTCCCGGTGGGGGAGCGCCTCGATCTCGGCCAGGCTCCAATGCAGGTGGTAGGCGATGAAGACCACCTCACTGCGGAGCTGCGGGAGCGGATAGGCCAGCGTCACCCCCCGGGCCCCGGAGTCTCCGGTACAACGCCATCACCATAGGTGATGCGGTACACGGCGAGCTCCAGAGCCCGGATATCCACGACGTGCAGCCGCTTGATGTCGTCGACCGTAATCGGGGTCTTCGGACCAATGCGGGTGACCGTCCTCCCCAACAACAGCGTCTTGTAGACGAGGTCGTTGGGGAATTTGTTGTAGTCAGGGTAGGTGCCGATGTAGAGCTCGTCACCCGCGGTCACGGCGCGTACCTCGGCCTCGCGGTAGATCGCGTTGGCCTTGGTGTCTTCGACGCCCACCGGGAGCATGACCCGCTCGCGGTGGGCGGTGCTGCGCACCTCATTCATTGGGGGGCCCCTCAGGCGGTGATCACGCTCTCGACGGCGAGGGTGATGCGCTCCATGGCGCCCGAGGAGCCCGAGGCGTCGAGCCCCGGCAGCTCCCAGCGAACCGGAAAGCACTGGTGCAGGGTGTAGGACTTCTTGGTGCCCGCCGAGTTGTCCTGGAACTCGATGGTGACCTGCCGGCGGTCCGACGAGCCCTGGACGATCTGTTCACGCCACTGGGCGAAGGCGTCGTCGCCGCAGTAGACGCGCTCCAGCGTGATGTCTTCCCAGGTGATGCGGCCGGCGGCCTTGCGCACCCAGGGGTCCATACCGTGCTTGAAGGTGATGGTCTCGGTGACCGAGATGATGGGGGAGACGGTGGTGAACCCATCGGCCGGGGCGTTGCTGTCGAGGGTGACGTAGAACCGATGCGAGCCAAGATAGGAATCTGTTTCAGGCATGGGTGCTCCTGGGCGGCGCCAAAAGGGGAGGGGAGGGGCTGGGGCGCCGGCGAGCGGCGCCCCGCTTCAGCGGAGGGTTAGCCCTCCATGACCTCAGACTGCATCGGGCTCTGCCGGAAGCGCACCCGCACGAACTCCGCGGGGAAGAGCGGCCGGATCGAGACGTCCACCGTGAGGATGCCGTTGCGGACGTCCACATCGGGGTTGTTCTCCCGGTTGCACTGCACCGTGAAGGAGTCCTTCCAGGTGGCGCCGTCCAGCATGCCCTGATTGTACATGCTGTACAGGAAGCCCGCGATGGTGTTGCGCAGATCGGTGCGGGTGCGGTCGGAGTTGGGCAGGAAGACCGCCCACTGGATGGCGCTGCGCACCGAGCGCTCGACGAAGAGGAAGGTGCGGCGCACGTTGACGTAGCGCCACAGGGCGTCGCTGGCGGTGGTGCGCGCGCCCCACACCCGCAGACCGGCGGCGGGCCGGTGGCGGATGATGTTGACGCTCTTCACGTTGAGCGCCTCCTGCTCGCGGTCGCTGATCGAGGTGACCACGTCGGCCACGCCGGCCACCAGCTCGTTGGCCGGGGCCTTGTGGACGCCGCCGCCGCCCTTGAGGTCGGTGGCCGCGATGACGCCGGCCACATGGCCACAGGGGGGACAGAGGACGAAGCGGTCGTGGGGGCCCGTGGACAGAGGATTGTCCACCACCAGCCAGGGGCCGTAGGCGGCGCCAAAGCCGGTGTCGTCGCGCGGGATGGTGCGGTCGAGCACCTCATCGGAGGAGTAGCCGGCGAAGCGGAGCTCGGCCTGCTGGGCGGTGGCGCAGGTCTCGAGCTGGGCCATCTCGTAGGGGCTGTCGCCCTGGGTCCAGCGGAAGGGGTCGAGCTTGAGGTGCCGCGGCGCCTTGGTGAGCAGGTAGCGGGCGGTGTCGAGCACGGCGAAGAGGTCGCCGCGGCCCTTGGGCCCGGCGTACTCGAGGATGGCCTGCTGCCAGGCGAACTCCAGGCCCGGCGCCGCCACCATCGCCATGGCGCTGATGCCGTCAAAGCTGTCTTCGAGGAACTTGCGCTTGTTGGGGCCGGCCGAGCCGTGGGCCATGACGCCGCAGGCGATGAAGGCGGTCTTGCCGCCGTTCTCGAAGAAACCGCGCACCGCCAGCTCGAGGCGGCGGATGCCGGGGTGGGCCCGCAGCCACTGATCCCAGGCCTTGCGGGCCTCGTAGGAGAGCCCCTCCCAAGCCACGTCGGCCTTAGGGGCCGTCATGGTGGGGTCAGACTCCAAGAGCAGGTTGATGAAGAGCTCGCGGCCAAAGTCGACGCGCCACTTGTCGTAGCCATCCATCGAAGACAGCGCCGGCGCGGTCCGCTGCAGGCGCTCCTGCACCGTCTGGATGTCGACCGAGGCGGGCTTGCGGGCCTCGTCGACGCAGCGCAGGGTGCCGGTGTGGCCCACGCCCTGGAGCAGGGCGTAGCCGGCGATGGTCTGCAGGACGGTGTGCTCGTCGGCGGTGAAGCTCAGATCCCAGACGGGGCGGCCCTTCTCATCGGGGGTGACCGCCAGCAGGGTGCGGGGCAGCGGCACCTTGAGCATCACGCCCTTGTCATTGGAGAGGGTGAGCGCGCTGTCGCCATTGGGGGCGCCGAGGGTCCAGGTGCCGGGCAGCACCTCGTTGACGAGGCGGCTGAGCCGGTTGCCCGCCGGGGCGCGCGGGGCTGGGGCTGCAGGAGCTGCCGGG
>JBEIQK010000745.1:0-3242 GCA_040376505.1 Alphaproteobacteria bacterium
CCGTCGCCGCGCCGGCCGCCGAGGCCGATCCCCTCGTCGCCCCCGACCTGCGCGCCGCCGCAGCGCCCCTCCGGTCCGCCCCAGAGCCCTCTCCGTCGGTGGCTGAGCACCGGCCTCCCGTCGCACCTGCTCCCGCCAGCCCGTTGAGGGCTGACCCCGCCGCGCTGGAGCCCGCTGGCCTCGCGATCCGCGCCGAAAGCGCGGCCCCCCAGGCCGCAGCGAGCCGCGCGGACGGCCCAAATTGGAGTTGGGCGGTGGTCACGCAGGCGATCCGCACCAAAATGGCGCCGGGCCCGGCGAGCCCGCCCCTCGCGGCGGCCCGCGCCTCGCGCACCTGGGACAGCACGCCCTGGTTCCCCCAAGGGGCGCCCCCGGCCGAGTTGGCACCCCCGACCGGGCTGGCGCCGCCGCCGGTCGACGCCCAGGTTGACCCGGCCGCCCTGGCCGAGTCGGCGCCCGAGCTCTCCTTCCTCCCCAGCGCGACGCCGCCGGCTGCGGCAGCGGCCACCTCGGCCTCCAGCGTCGTCGCATCGGCCTCTCCGCCGGCGCCCGATCAGGCCGAGCTCCTCGACTCGATGCTGCCCGCGCGGATCTCCGACGAGCTCGAAGTGGTCGTCCGCGAGGCCGAGGGCATCCTGCGGGTGCACATGTCCGCCCACAACCAGGGCATGAGCGTCCACCTGCGCGCCCCCGAGGCCCTGGTGGGCGGCCTTCAGGCGCTGGCACCCGAGGTCGATGCCGCGCTCGGCGAGGCCGGCTACAGCCTCGACAGCTTTGAGGCCGAGACCGACGGCGGCGACCCGCAGCCCGACCGCGAAGGGGAGCCCGAGCCCCGCGGGGCGGCCCGTCGCCCTGCCGAAGAGTCGGCGGCCGGTCGCGACAGCTCGATTCATCGCGTGGTATAGGCGCCGCCAAGGAGCTCCCCATGTCCAGCACCCTCTCCGGCGTGTCCAGCTATGGCTCGGCCACCGAGGCCACGGCCGCGGCGTCGATGCCCACCGACAACCTCGATCGGAACTCCTTCCTCACGCTGCTGACGGTGCAGCTGGCCAACCAGGACCCCCTGGAGCCCCAAGAGAACGCCGCCTTCGTCGCGCAGCTCGCGCAGTTCTCCTCGCTGGAGCAGCTCAGCAACGCCAACACCTCGTTGGAGTCGCTCTACGTCGCGATCGCCTCGATGAACAACGCCTCGATGACCCAGCTCCTCGGCAAGGAGGTCACCGCGGCGGGCGACACCTTCCACTACACGGGCAGCGGCGACGAGTCGCTTAACTACGACGCCGATCAGAGCATCAGCAACGCCACGCTCACCGTCACCGACGAGAACGGCGTTGTGGTCTACTCCGAGGCCCTGGGCAGCCTGCCCGAAGGTGAGGGGAGCGTGAGCTGGGACGGCTCCACGATCAAGGGGGGGACCGCCGAAGAAGGCGACTACACCTTTACGATCACCGGCTCTGACGCCGACGGAGATTCTGTCCAGGTCACCACTCTGGTCAAGGGCGTCGTCGACGGAATGGACTACACCAGCGGGCAGCCGACCCCCTCGATCGAAGGCGTGGAGATCTCACTCGCCGAGATTCGCTGGGTGGGTGAGCCCGCCGCCGAGGGCACCTAGGCATCCCCTTTTGGGTCCACATGAGGTAAGCTCGCTCCATGGTCATCGGCCCTACCAGCCTCGTCCATCCCGTCTCACGCGCAGCCCCGGAGCGCCGTGAGCGTATCGGCGCTGTCGAGCGCTACGACGAAGTGGCCGAGTCTGCACCGGCGGTGGCGGAGTCGTCGCGCAACGCAGCCGAGGTGCATGTGTCTCGCCATGCCGCCGCGCGCCTCCGCAGCCGTGGCATCGAGCTCCCCGAGGAGGAGCTTCGGGAGATCGGGCACGCCATCGACCGCCTCTCCGCCAAAGGAGCCCGCGAAAGTTTGCTCCTCGTCGGAGAAAACGCCTTCATCGTCGGCGTCGAACGCCGAACGGTGATCACTGCGCTGTCGCGGCAAGAAGCCGTCGGCAGCATCTTTACCAACATCGACTCCACCCTCGTCATCCGGTAGCGCCACGCTATCGACGGTGGGCCCATGCCGAACATGGGTCAGGACCAGGCCGGACCGCGGGCAGACACCCCGGGGGCCTGAAGGGGCACCCGCCCCAACCGCCGCCCCCGAAGCGGGCGACGGTCACCCTCCAGGAGACCTCCATGTCCTTGTTCAGCACGATGAACACCAGCGCCTCTGGGCTCGGCACCTCCAGCGCCAACCTCGGCATCATCGGCGACAACATCGCGAACATCAACACCACCGGGTACAAGAAGAACCGGGGTGAGTTCGCCGATTTTCTGCCGCAGACCGTCTTCGGCATGGCCGGCCCCTCGCAGCTTGGCACCGGCGCCAACCTGAACCAGATCGCCGCCATCTTCGCCCAGGGCTCGATCGATCAGAGCGAGAACGCGCTGGACATGGCGATCAGCGGCGACGGTTTCTTCGTCGTTCGCGACGGCATCAACAACTACTACAGCCGCGCCGGCGCCTTCTTCGTCGATGACGCGGGCTTCATCGTCAACGCCCAGGGGCTCAACCTCCAGGGCTACGGCGCCGACCAGGGAACCCTCGGCGCGACGGTGCAAGACCTCCAGGTGGATCTCAACCCGCTGGCCCCGGCCGCCACCACCGAGATCCAGATGAACGCCCTCCTCTCGGCCGAGGCGGACTTCGCCACCACCCCGCTCACCTCCGGCACCCTCGACATCGTCACCGGCACGGGCGACACCCTCGAAGACGCCGCCAACGCCGCAGACTTCGCCACCTCGGTCACGGTCTACGACTCGCTCGGCCAGGCGCACGAGGTCACCATCCTCTACGAGCGCACCGGCACCAACGACTACAACTGGTTCGCCGTGGTCGATGCAGGCGAGCTCGACGCCCCGGCCGGCACCTAGACCGCCGGGGACGCCTTCACGATCGCCAGCGGCAGCTCCACCTTCGACACCGCCGGCGATCTCACGGCCTTCACCCAGACCAACACCTCCGGCGCCACCGCCTGGAACTTCGTCGGCGCCGCCGCCGGCGACTACGTCTTCGACTTCGGCGTTGACGTCGCGGGCAACCCCGCCGACGGGCAGGTCCGCCTGCTCTCGGGTGAGTCGGCCGTCTCGGCCATCTCCCAGGACGGCTACCCGCCCGGCGACCTCATCAGCCTCTCGGTCGACACCGAAGGCGTGATCACCGGCCAGTTCAGCAATGGCCAGGAC
>JBEIQK010000927.1:0-2381 GCA_040376505.1 Alphaproteobacteria bacterium
ACCGCATCTTCCTCGACGGCGAGGCCCGCCTGCACGCCGGCCTGATGCGCCGCTACGGTCTGCTCGCTCCCGCCGACGCCCCCTTCCTCGCCCTCGACGCCGAACTGAAGATCGGCTTTGTCAACAAGGCCGCCCAGCTCGCGGCCACCCAGGCCGTGATCGACCAGATCCACCCCCCGGCGCGTGTGGAGGTGCCCACCCACCACGACGCCCGCGGCGTCGATCGGGCCGGCCGACTGTTGCTCATCGAGGTCAAGCAAGACCCTCGTGGCCTCGACCGCGCCGGATGGCAGGCCGCCGCGCACCGCGCCCGCTTCGCAGCCCTCGAGGCCCACCAGCCCGACTGGGTGCGCACCACCCTGGCCAGTCTCGCCGGTGACAAAGCCCGCGTCGGCCTCCTCGGGGAGGGGTGGGCGCCTCCATGGACGCACCCGACGGTCTGGGTGCCGGTGTTGGCCGCCGCCGATCCGCAGCCGGACTGGGCGCGGCGCTGGTCTGCCGCCCTGGCCCCCGTGATCCGGGCCTGTAAGGGCGCCTTGCAGGGCCTGGAGCTGTGGCGGCTGGGCCCTGAGGGCCAACGCCTGGAGGTCTTCACGCCCGCCCAGGGCTGAGCTGAATGGCGATCGACGGCGCCGAACAGACCGAGGGGCCGTCCAGCTCGACCAAGGTGCAGGCCGGCACCGCCTCTCCCCCCACCGTTCCTGAATCCACCACAAAGAGCAGTCCGCCCGGCACCGCGCCCGGGGGGCAGCGCCAGACCGCCGCGCCCAGGCTGGCCCGATCGGTCATCACGTTGAGGTCGGTGACCGGCCCTTCGATCAACTCGGCTTGCCAGTCATCCTCGCCAGAAAAACAGAAGACCGGATCGCCGACACTTAGCCGGAGCGCCAGCCCATCGGCCCGAAACAGCGAGAGCCCAGCTCCGCCGAGCAGGCAGATCGCCCGACTGACGCCCGGAAAGCGTGAGAAGGGGCCGCTGGACTCCACCTCCGCGACGGAGATGCGCAGGGCGAAGCCGCCGGCCCCCTCCCCTTCGCGCAGCAGCTCACGGGTCTGTCCACCGCCGTTGCGCCAAGGGGTGGGCGCCACCGACCCCAACTCCACGCGCCGGCGCAGCCGACCGCCGGCGCCGCCGCTGTGATCGGCGTAGCGGCCACGCGCTCCTTCGGAGAGGAGGGCCCGCTCCAGCGGCCGCAAGGGGGTGGAGCGATCGGCGGCCGGGTCGACCCGTACATAGACGGTCACCACCTCCACCAGCGGCGCCGCCCGATCGGGAAAACGGTAAAACTGGGTGCCCACCTCAAAGGAGCTGGTGCCCACCCGCGCCACCTCCACCACCGCTTCAACGACATCATCGAAGCGGGCAGGCCTTCGCCACTGGGTCTGCTGCTGCACGAGGCGGTACTCGAAGGCCTCCGGGCCGCTCGCCAGAAAAGGCGGATGCAGGGCCCGCAGCAGCTCGGTGGTGGCCAGATCGGTCCAGTCACCGTAGCGGGCGTTGAAGACGATGCCCTGGGCGTCACACTCGGGGAAGCGGGCGCGCAAGAGGTAGCGAAAGGGGGGCAGCGATTCCATCGGCCCCCGTTATCCAGGGCCGCAGGCCGCTGTCAGCGCCGATCGCCGCCCGCGTCGACCGGCACGCGGGCCACGGTGATGTGGGCCGCCATCTCCACCTCCACAGGGCCGGGGGGCATGGCGGCGAGCATGTGGCCAAGCAGATTGGCGCGCAGGGCTGGCCAGCGCGGGCCCAGGCTGTGCCGCAGCAGCACCACCGGCGCCATCGTTCGCTCCAGCCCTTCAAACCAGGCGACGGGGTCGGGGGCGCGAAGGCTGTGGGTCTGAACAAAGCGCGCCACGGGCACGAGGCCCGCGTCCATCACGGCCTGGTCGATCTCCTCGGGGGTCGACAGGGCCGGCGGCACGGGGGGTGGCCCACCGGGGAGCAGGGTGGCGAGCCCGCTGAAGAGGGCGTCGAGGGCCGGTACACCGCGCATCGCCGGCCAGCTCGAAAAGACTACCGGGCCGCCCGGCCGCACCACCCGGCGCAGCTCGCGCAGGCCGGCGACCGGATCGGGAAAGACAAAGAGGGCAAACATCGAAAAGCCGCCGTCCACGCAGTCATCCGGCCAGGGCAGGGCCATGCCGTCTCCCACCACCGGCTCCACCTCCAAGAGGGGCTCGGCGGCGAGCCGATCGGCGAGGAGATCCACCATCTGCGCGGCAAAGTCCAGCGCACGCACCCGCAAGCCGCGGCGGGCGGCCAGCAGGCTCAGCGTGCCCGGCCCGCAGCCCACATCGACGACGGAGGCGCCCGCCGGCAGCCCGGCCTGATCGAGGGCGAAGGATGCGTAGCCCTCGAAGACCGGCGTGATGTCGGTGGC
>JBEIQK010001115.1:0-1641 GCA_040376505.1 Alphaproteobacteria bacterium
ACGCCGCCGCCCTCGAAGCCGCCAAGAAGGCTCGCCAGGACTACGAGGCCGCCATGGCCCAGACGGGTGCGGCCCTCATCGAGGCCACCAAGGGCCTCGCCGAGCGGGCCGAGAAGACCGGCGGCATCACGCAGATCGGCCTCTGCGCCAATCCGGCCGCCCTGGGCGGCTGCGGCGGCGAGGACATCAGCGCCATGATCATCGCCCTCGGCAAAGAGGACAAGAAGTTCCAAAAGGCCGTCGGCGCCCTCTGAGCCCCCCGCCCCCTCAGGGCCCCAGGCGCAGGCGCAGCCCCAGGCTCGGCGCCGTCTGGTCGACCGACCATCGCGCGCCCGCCTCCACGAAGAGGCAGTCGCAGCCGCTGTTGTAGACGAGGTCGGGCCCCTGCTCCAGCAGGCCGCGGCCCTGTAGGTCTACCCGCCCCGCCCAGGCCAGCGAGAGCCCGCCGACCCCCGGCACCGCATGGCCCAGCCGCCCCCAGGCCTGCTGGAGCCCCGCGGCCCGGGCGAGTCCGAGCTCGATGGCGCCGGTCTCATCGCCGATCCGCCCCTCCCCCATCTGCAGGCGCGGCGAGACCTGGGCCGTGAGCCGGGCCGGCCCCGCCTGGGCCTGACCGACCGCCCGCCCAGAAAAGGAGCGCGCTCCCCGCCGATTCTGGGCCTGCCAGCCGGACAGGGCCCCTTCCAGCACGAGGCCACCCGGCCCGAAGGCCGCCCCCTCCAGCCGCGGTCCGTACCGAGCCGCCGGCCCCAGGCGGTCCATCGGCAAGGGGCCTGCCTCGCCCTCCATCGCCGCCGCCATCGCAAAGACACCGATGGCGCCAACGCTGCGGAGGCCTCCACCCGCGCCCCAGAGGTCGAGCAGGGCCGCCCCCTCCCCGCGCAGCCGCCCCGCCGCCGGGCCCGCCTCCCAGCCATAGAGCCGCCCATCGAGCCCCCCTTCGAGGTGCCCCGGCCCCACCGCAAGCGCCCGGCTGAGCCCCAGGTCGAGCCCCGCCCGCCCCTCGGTCACCGCGGTCTGGAGCGGATCGGCGCCCAGCCCGAAGGCGTCGACCCGGCCGCGCCCGTAGACCCCCATCTCCCCCACCGCACCGCTCGCCTCCAGCACCCCGGCGCCGAGCCCCTGGCGGGTTGGCCCGGCGAAGCCAAAGCGATCGGTCTCCAGACGCAGGGGCCCGGCGGCGACATAGGCCAGACGCTCGTCGTAGGGCCGCTGGCGCTGCAGCAGGTCGGCGCCAAAGTCCTCTGCCCAAGCCCCATCGCCCGCACCCGTGGCGTCGACCCCGGCGCGGAGCCCGCCGCCCCCCGCCGACCCCTTCGCCCGCAGGGCACCCCGCAGCGCCTCGGAAGCGCCGTCGTAGCCGCCCATCCCGGAGACCTCCCCCCGAAAGGGCCCCGGATCGCGCAGCGTCGCGACGCCAAAGAGGCCGCGCCCCGCGTAGACCCGCGGCCCCACCGAGAGCGCCGCCGGGCCCGCGATCTTCACCCGCACCGGCAGCCCCACCCAAAGGGCGCCCCCCTGGCTGCCCGCCTCCGGGAGCCCTGGCCCCGTGCGTTCGGCCACCTGAAGATGGCGCAGCGGCAGCGGAAAGGAGGGCCCGCCGCAGAGCTGCAGCCGCGCCCCGTCGAGGATCAGCCGCTC
>JBEIQK010000512.1:0-4835 GCA_040376505.1 Alphaproteobacteria bacterium
ACCATCCCCGGGCCAAAGCGCAGGTCGAGGGCCTCGCAGCGCAGGTGGGCCTCGGCGCGGCGCAGGTCGACCCCGCCCTCAAAGCGGGCGCTCCCCTCGCGCAGCGACCAGGTGCTGCGCGGGGCCTCGATGGTGAGGGGCGGGCCGCTGGGATCGGCGAGCTGCACCCGGGGGGCCGCCGCCACGCCCTGGCCGTCGTCGGTGAGGCGCACCGACGCGGCCTGGGCGATCGGGGTGCCCTCGTCGATGAGCTCGACGCCCTGCGCCTCGAAGGCCACCTCCCCGCGCGGGGCGGCGGCCTCGGTCGAGCCGCAGCCGAGCAGCAGGGCCCAGATCAACCGGCCTCGCTCCGGCCGACCCGCTGGAGGCCGGCGGCGATGAAGGCCTTGAAGAGCGGGTGCGGCGCCAGGGGGCGGCTCTTGAACTCGGGGTGGAACTGCACGGCGATGAAGTAGGGGTGCCCGGGCAGCTCCACCATCTCGGCGAGCAGGCCGTCGGGGCTCTTGCCGGTGATGAGCAGGCCGCCGGCCTCGATGGCGTCGACGAAGCGCGGGCTGATCTCGTAGCGGTGGCGGTGGCGCTCGGAGATGGTGGTGGCGCCGTAGACCCGGGCCGCCAGCGATCCGGGGCGCAGGGCGGCGTCGTAGGCGCCGAGCCGCATGGTGCCGCCCACCTCGGTGATCTTGCGCTGGGCGTCCATCAGCTCCACCACGATGTGCTCGCCCTCCTTCTGAAACTCCCGGCTGTGGGCGTCGGTCCAGCCGAGGACATGCCGGGCGTGCTCGATGACGGCGAGCTGCATGCCGAGACAGATGCCGAAGAAGGGGATCTTTTGCTCGCGGGCGTAGCGGATGGCCTGGATCTTGCCCTCGACGCCGCGCTCGCCGAAGCCGCCGGGCACGAGGATGGCGTCGACCCCCTGGAGCAGGGCGCCGGGATCGGCGGCGTCGATCTTCTCGCTGTCGACGTAGATCAGCTCGGCCCGGGCGCCGTGGGCGATGGCGCCGTGGATCAGGGCCTCGTTGAGGGAGCGGTAGGTGTCGGCGAGGTGGACATACTTGCCGACGATGGCCACCCGCAGCTTTTGCCGGGGCGCCTTCCAGCGGGCGACGAGGTCTTCCCAGGCCTCGAGGCGGGCGCGCCGGGCCTGGAAGTTGAGCTTCTTGAGGATGCGGTCGTCGAGCTCCTGCTTGCGAAAGACCAGGGGCAGCTCGTAGATGCTCTCGACGTCGGGGGCGGAGATGACGCAGTTGGCCTCGACATTGCAGAAGAGGCCGATCTTGGCTTTGACGTCGGTGGGGATCTCGCGGTCGGAGCGGCAAAGCAGCAGGTCGGGCTGGATGCCGACCTCGCGCAGTTCCTTGACCGAGTGCTGGGTGGGCTTGGTCTTCAGCTCGCCGGCGGTGCGGATGTGCGGCACCAGCGTGACGTGGATGTAGAGCACGTTCTCGCGGCCGAGGTCGGCCTGCATCTGGCGGATGGCCTCCAAGAAGGGCTCGCTCTCGATGTCGCCGACGGTGCCGCCCACCTCGATGATGCCGATGTCGGCGTCGCCTACGCCCTCCAGGATGAGGCGCTTGATCTCGTCGGTGACGTGGGGGATCACCTGAACGGTGCTGCCGAGGTACTCGCCGCGGCGCTCGCGCTCGATGACGTTGCGGTAAATCCGCCCGGTGGTGAAGTTGTTGGCCTTGGTGACCCGGGTGCTGACAAAGCGCTCGTAGTGCCCCAGATCGAGGTCGGTCTCGGCGCCGTCGTCGGTGACGAAGACCTCCCCGTGCTGGTAGGGGCTCATCGTGCCGGGGTCGACGTTCAGGTAGGGGTCGAGCTTGACGTTGGTGACCCGCAGGCCGCGCGACTCCAGCACCGCGCCGATCGCCGAGGCGCTGAGCCCCTTGCCGAGCGAAGACAACACGCCGCCGGTGATGAAGATGTACTTGCTGTTCATGGGTCACCGCCTTGCTTTGGGGCCCCTAGCATGGCGCGCGCCCGGGCGAGGTCTGCCGGGGTGTCGACGGCCAGGCTGGGCGCCTGGGTGGGAACGAGCTGAATCGGGAGGCCAGCCTCCAGCCAGCGGAGCTGCTCCAGCCGCTCGCTCTGCTCCAAGGGACTCGGCGGCAGGGCCGTGACCTGAAGCAGGGTCGCGCGGCGAAAGGCATAGAGGCCGATGTGCTGGTGGTAGGGGCCGCCCGCGGGGATCGGCGCCCGGGAAAAGTACAGGGCCTGGCCCTTTGCGCTGCGCACCACCTTCACGCGAGACGGCTCGGCCGGATCGCCCTCGAAGGGGGCGCAGGCGGTGGCGATCACCGCGCCCTGGCGCACAGCGACCACGAGGGCATCCACCAGGGCCGGATCGACGAAGGGCTCGTCGCCCTGCACATTGACGATGATCTCCGCCTGCATCGCCAGGGCGACCTCGGCGATGCGGTCGGTGCCGCTCGGGTGGTCGGCCCGGGTCAGGGTGGCCAGAAATCCCGCGGCGCGGACGGCATCGGCCACCGCGCGATCATCGGTGGCGACGGCGATCTCGGCGATCTCCCTGCAGCCGCGCAGGCGCTCCAGCACCCGCACCACCATCGGGCGGCCGGCGAGGTCGGCCAGCACCTTGCCGGGCAGGCGGCTGGAGCCGAGGCGGGCAGGAACCAGGGCGACGGCGCGCATCGCAGGGCCCCAAAAGCGAAGGGGCGGCCCGTTTGGACCGCCCCCTGCAGACTAGCGCTTGCTGAACTGGAAGCGCTTGCGGGCGCCGGGCTGACCGTACTTCTTACGCTCGACCGAGCGGGAGTCACGGGTGAGCAGGCCGTTCTGCTTGAGCACACCCCGGTAGCCGGGGTTGACATCGCACAGCGCGCGGCTGATGCCGAGGCGGATGGCGCCCGCCTGGCCCGCCTTGCCGCCACCATCGACATTCACGATGATGTCGAAGGTGCCGTTGGTGCCGGTGAGATCGAGGGGCTGGCGGATGACCAGCTTGCTGCTCTCACGCTCGAAGTAGACGTCAAAGCCGCGCTGGTTCACCGTGATGGTGCCATTGCCAGGGCGGAGGAAGACGCGGGCAACCGAGGTCTTGCGGCGACCGGTCGCGTAGTACTGGGTCAGGGACATGTGCGCGATTCCTCTTGGCTCAGACGAAGGCCGGGAAGGGCTGGGGCTGCTGGGCCACATGCGGGTGATTGGGGCCGCTGTAGATCTTCAGCTTCTTGATGACCTGGCGGGAAAGCCGGTTCTTGGGCAGCATGCCGCGCACGGCCTGCTCCAGCACCCGGTCGGGGTGGGTGTTGAGCAGCTCGCCAGCGCTCTGGCGCCGCATCCCACCAGGGTGGCCGCTGTAGGAGAAGTAGAACTTCTGGGTGACCTTGTTTCCGGTCAGCTTGACCTTCTCAACATTGGTCACGATGACAAAGTCACCGCAATCAACGTGAGAGGTGAACTGGGGCTTGTGACGGCCGCGCAGCACCGTCGCGATCCGGGTGGCCAACCGGCCCAGCGTCTGATCCGTCGCGTCGATGACGAACCAGCCGTGCTGGACATCGGCGGCCTTTGCAATTGTCGTGCTCATGCGCTCACCAGGGCAGCATCGTATGCATGGAAGAGTGGGAAGAAACACCCGACGCCGGACTCGCGCACTTCGCGCCCTCAGGGGGGGGTCGCCGTGGTGCAGCGCCCGGCTATGCAGGACGGCCCCGATTAGTCGGCCCGCCCCCCTGTGTCAAGCCGCGCCAGCGCGGCGGATCACGGGCTCCCAGGCCGCGGCTCCCTTCACGCGGCGCCTTGAAGGAAGGGGCAGAGAAGGCTAGGCGGACCGCCCTCCCCTTCACAGGATCCTCTCATGCAGGACAAGGCGCGCCTCGGTCGGCGCTACACATGTTTCAGCTGCGGGTGCAAGTTCTACGACCTCAACCGCCCCGAGGCGCTCTGCCCCAAGTGCGGCGCCGATCAGAAGGAGAACCCCGCGCCGGATCCCCGCGTCGCCGTGATGTCCCGCTACAAGACCGGTCGCCCGGCGACCCGTGAGGCCGCGCCGGGAGATCTCGACTCGGACGCCGAAGAGGACATCGACCTCGACGAAGACGAAGACGCCTTCGATGAAGACGAAGACATCGGCGAGGAGCAGGGCGAAGAGGACTACTAGGCCACGGGGGCGATGTCCCCGCGGTCTTTGGGAGAGGCGCCTTCGTACGGGCGCCTCTCCGCCGTTGGGGCCCCTATTCGTCGTCGACCGCACCGTCGCCATGGGGTCGCTCGCCCAACTCCACGGCCATCAGCCACAGGCCGGCGGCGGGGGCGGTGCGGCCGGCGGCGGTGCGATCGCCCTGGGCCAGCAGCGCCGGGATCGAGGCGACGGGCCGGCTCCCCTGGCCCACCTCCACGAGGGTGCCGGCCATGATGCGCACCTGATGGCGGAGGAACCCATTGCCGAAGACATCGATGAACACTTCATCCTCGACGGCCTGAACCGCGACTGACTCCACCGTTCGCAGGGCGTGGGCGGCCGAGCAGCCGGCGGCGCGAAAGGCGCTCCAGTCGTGGCGGCCGGCGAAGGAGGCGGCGGCCTGCTGCATGGCGTCGAGGTCGAGGGGGCCGTGCAGGTGCCAGGTCTGCCCGGCGCGAAAGGGGCAGCGGGCGGCCCGCCGGAGGAGCCGGTAGCGGTAGTGCTTGCGCCTCGCCCAGTGGCGGGGGTCGAAGCCGACGGGGGCCTCGGTCACCCGCAGCACCGCGATGTCGTCGGGCAGCAGGGCGTTGAGGCCCCGCAGGAGGGCCTCAGGCGCGCGCGGGGCGAGGGCGTCGATACCGACCACCTGGTGGGCGGCGTGGACGCCGGCGTCGGTGCGGCC
>JBEIQK010000739.1:0-3281 GCA_040376505.1 Alphaproteobacteria bacterium
GCAGGGCCGAATCGACGCCTCAACAAGCGGCCGATCACCTCTCGTTGGCCCACTTGGAGCCCTTCCTGGAGCCCCTCCTGGAGCCCCTCCTGGCGACCCGCGCTGAAGAACCGGCGCGCGAAGTCGGACTGGTATTCGTACCGCGACAACATCAGGGCCTCCAACTGACGGCGGCTGGCCTCGGGCAAGGCCGCCACCACGAGATCTACATAGACCCTCGCCGCGAGATCGTCGAGGGTCGCCGCCGCCTCCACCGCAGCCACCGCGCGCTCGACCGCGCCGGGCCCGTGCGCATGGGCGACCGCGGAGAGCACGGCCAGCTCGGGGTTGGCCCTGGCGGTCTCCCCGTCCAGCGCCGCCGGGATCTGCTCCACCCCCACCACCACCGGCTCGCAGCGAAGACAGGGCCCCAGGTCGACACTCCCGCCCAGCCGCCTCGGATGGAGGGCCAGCACGACGAGCACCACCGGCCGGCGCCGCTGATGGGCCAGGCTCGCCAGGTACAACGGCCAGACCCAGCCCTTGTCGGGATCCGGGCGGAGCTGCACCTCTAAGATGATCAGCGCCGATTGACCGTCATCCAGCACCAGATCGGCCGAGAGCGTCGGCAGCTGCAAGGTCGAAAAGCTCGCCTCCACCCGCTCCACCGGGCCTCGAGGGGGCGGCCAGGACGGATCGACGGCCGCGAGCAGATCCCAGGCCAGGGTCGGGCGCTCGCGAAAGAGGTCTACCAGGGCTTCGTGTCGGGCAGAGGGCATGCCCCCACCCTACCCAGAAACCTACGACCCCTCCCCCGATACAATAAACCGGTGACAATTTGTGGCGCGATCACCCGCCAAACCCATCGGCGCAGAGGCCGACGCGGACAGACGGCCCCAAGCCACCGCGACGGCGCACAGTCATACGGTAGTAACATGACGTTACACCAGCATTTAGGATCGACCCGCCCAAGCCCCAATTGCCCGATCTTCAAACCACCGCACGAGGCCAAAGAAGAGCACCGCCAGCCCCGAGGCCGCGCCGATCGCCGCGAAGGAGGTGGCCGTGTCGGCGGAGCGCGCCGCCCGCAGCACCATCGAGCCGAGGCTGGGCGGCACCCCGTTGCTGCCGACAAATTCGCCCACCACCGCACCGACCACGCAGAGGCCGGCCGCCGTGCGCAGGCCCGCGAAGACCTGGGGCAGGGCGGCCGGCGCGCGCAGCCGGAGGAGGGTCGTCCAGAAGCCTGCCCCCAGCAAGGAGAAGAGCTCCACCTGGGCCGGCGTGGCCGCCCGCAGCCCAACGTGAAGGGCCGTCAGCAGCGGAAAGAAGCAGACCAGCACCGTCGCCGCCACCGAGACCGGCCGGCCATAGCCGAGCCAGACCCCCAGCAGCGGCGCCACCGCCACCACCGGCAGAGTCTGGATGAGCAGGGCCCAGGGGTAGAGCGCCAGCTCCAGCGCGCGCCAGCGCAGAAAGCCCACCGCGACGAGCACCCCGAGGAGCAGGCTGATGCCCAATCCGAGCAGCGCGCAGCCGCCGGTCATCAGCGCGGCGCTGAGCAGCTCAGGGCCCCGGGCCCACGCAGCCTGCGCCACCGCCGCAGGGCCTGGGAGCAGGGCCTCGGGCAGCCGCGAGGCCAGGGCCGCCCAGACGACCAGCCCAAGGGCCGCCGCCACCGCCGCAGGGCCAAACCTAGCCAAGCGCGGCCTCCAGCTCGGCGGCCAGCGCGCCCAAGGATGCGCCATGACGCGATCGCGGACGCGGCAGCTCGACCCGCCGCTCGGTCACCACCGACAAGGGCCGGCCCCCAAGGACGAGCACCCGGTCGGCGAGGAGCACGGCTTCATCGACATCATGGGTGACCAGCAGCACGGTGCTGCCCCGGGCGCGCCAGCGGGCCTGAAAGAGCTCCCGCACCCGCGTTCGGGTCAAGGCGTCGAGGGCGGCGAAGGGCTCATCCAGGAGCAGCAAGGAGGGCGCCGTCACCAGCGCCCGCGCAAGGCTGACCCGCATCGCCATCCCGCCGCTGAGCGCGTGGGGCAGCCGATCGGCCACCGCCTCGAGACCCACCTCGGCCACGGCCTGCGCCACCGCCGCCGGATCGGCGCGGCCCGCCAGCTCCAGGGGCAGGGCGACGTTCTCGGCGACGGTGCGCCAGGGCAGCAGGTTGGGCGCTTGAAAGACCATCGCCGTCGCGCCGAGCCCCCGCTCTACCCGCCCGGCCTGGGGTGCGAGCAGCCCCGCCGCGAGGCGCAGGAGCGTGGACTTCCCGCAGCCCGAGGGGCCCACCAGGGCCAGCACCTCGCCGGGCGCCGCGGCGAAGGAGAAGTCCGTCACAAGGGGTGTTACACCAGTAAATCCAAATGTAACGCCGTGTAACGCGATCACGACCGGTCCACCGTCGCGGCACCCACGCCCCGGAGCTGCTGCCAGCCCTGGCGCGCCCGCCAGGCCACCCCCGCCGAGCGCTGGATCAGCCGCACGGCGTGCTGCAGATGGCCGGGGTTCCAGTAGCGGCCCTCGATGAGGTCATGCCCTTCCGGCAGCAGCCCCTCGGCCCGGGCCAACTCGGCGAGGCGGGTGTGCGGGTAGATGCGAATGGGCTGCAGCAGCAGCAAGGTGAAGAGCCGCAGCCGCGGCCCCAACTGCCAGCGCGCGTAGGCTAAAAAGCGCAGGATGGCCAGGAGCGAGCGGGTGTCTTCTCCCGGAGAATTCAGGAAGAAGCTGTACTCTACGTCCATGCCATGGCGACGGGCGACGTCGACTGTATACAACATGTCGACATGGCGAAAATTCTTGTCGAGGTTCTTCAACATCCGGTCGTCGACATGGTCGGGCGAGAAGGAGAGCAGCCCGCAGCCGGCCTTCTTGAGCCAGACCATCAGCTCATCGGGCAGGGTGCGCCGGTGCTCGTTGAACCAGGCGCTCCAGCGCACGTCGAGGCGCCGATCGACCAGCTCTTTGCAGATGTCGATGGCGTGGTGCACCGGGATGTTGAAGATCTGGTCGCAGAAGAAGAACTGTCGCACCTTGTAGACATGCACCAGCTCTTCAATCTCATCGACCACCTCCCGCGGGCGCCGCATGCGCACATTGTGGCCGAGCAGGAAGGTGTCGGAGCAGTGAACACAGCGCAGGGCGCAGCCCCGCTTGGTCTGCACGCCGATGCTCACAAAGCTGCTGGCGGCGTAGGGGGCGTGCTCCACCAGATCCCGACGCGGGCGCCGCAGGGCCGGAAAGTCGACCGGGCCCGGCGCGCCGCTGTAGCGCACGACACCCTCTTTTCGGTAGTAGACCCC